>CALMMH010000090.1 GCA_937868145.1 uncultured Phycisphaerales bacterium | reverse complement strand
TCACGCCGCCTTCGGGACCGGCCACCCACGTGTCATTCACCTGGTCTCCGTAGATGTAGCCCAGATTGGCGCCGACGAACGGCCACCATTGCCCCAGGTCGAAGTGATAGTCGGCAGCCACGCGCGTCGATGCGTTCCAGTTGTTGTCCGCGCCCGGCACGTCGGTGTACCCCACACCCTGGCGGATCATCCCTTCAATGTTGTTGGTGAAGAAATAGCCGAAGTAACCCTCGATGGAAAACGTGGTGCTGTCGAAGTCCTTGCTACTCGCGCCGCTGCCTGTCAGGGTCAGATCCTTGTCCCCCTGGGTGAATCCTTGTCCGAACGCGGCGGCCGATAGAATCAGACAGAGAAGACTGATGACAACAGGAAATCTGATGGCCATGGCATGCTCCCTTCTAGTGAGAACGACCTCTGTTTTCCGCGTCACATACCGATTCATGCGACTGCGACTCCGGATGCCCGCCATTTGCCTCGAATGGTCCGGATCCCGGAAAAACCTCTTTCTCATACTAGGCAGTCTGCCAAGCGACGGCTCATCAGCAAAAGTCGCGGTTACGCATAGGGAAAACGTTGTCCTCGAAACCCAGAGTGCCGGTGCGGCAAGGGGACGGGAATAGGGCTGGCCTCCTGCGTCACGAACGCCTACAATCACAGCCTGCGGAGACGGTTCCGCGATCGATGCGAAGGATGAAGGAAAAACGATGACCAGGCGAATCGGCGTGATTTCGGACACCCATGGGCTGCTCAGAGAGGAGGTCGCAGACAAACTGCGGGATTGCGATTTGATCCTTCACGCCGGCGACGTGGGCGCCCCGTCCGTCCTGGACGACCTCAGGCGGATTGCAGAGGTGGCGGCGGTGCGAGGGAACGTGGATACGGGGCATTGGGCCGCGGACCTGGCGGAGACGGAGTACGTCGCTGTGGAGGACAAACAGCTCTGTATCGTCCACAACATCGAAACGCTCGATCTCGATCCGGTCGCGGCGGGCATTCACGTCGTCGTCTACGGCCACTCGCACAAGCCGGCCGTCGATTGGAAAGACGGCGTCCTGTACCTCAACCCCGGCAGCGTCGGTCCCAAACGGTTTCACCTGCCCGTCAGCATGGCGTTTTTGCACGTCGGGCCGGAGGGAGTCGTCCCGGAGATCGTCTCGCTGCAGGACGATCTCACATGACACAGCGGTTCTCGCGGGACTAGGTGAAAAGATCGCGTCTATCGGGAAGTCTTCGCGAGGAGTCTCGCCTTCACCTCGTCGGTAAGGTCCGGGCAACCCTCGGAATAGAGCACTTTCTGCGTCGCGATGAGGTTCGCCAGGCTTTCCGAGGCAGGCAGGTCCGCCTGGTCGGCGGCCAGGACCAGACGGAATCCCTTTTGTGCGGCGACTTCGCGGGTGATCCGGATCACCTCGCTGTACATCGCACGGGTCCAGATCTGTTGCTTGACGGCAATCTGCCGTTCCAGGAACTCCTTGCGGCTCTCGTAGCGGCCCTTCTTCTCGATGACCACCTCCAACTGTTTCAGGTAATCGTCGCTGTCCGATTTCAGCGTCTTGAGATCGGCCTCCTCAGCGTCGATCTCCTTGGCCCGCTGCTCCATCTCGGTCCTCGCTTCGTTTCGGATGGCCATCAGTTCCTGCACGTGCTTTCTGTCGCTTTGAGCATTCTCCTGCAGAATCTCAAGGACTCTCACCACCGCGATGCCCGGCTCCTCCCGCGAGACCTGATCCGCCTCGTTCCTCGCGCCTCCCCAAATGCTCCGGCTCGAACACGTCACGATGCAAACCAGACAACACAACACAGCCAATCGGATCTTCATGATTTGTCCTTTCCTCTTGATGACCGTCTTCTCCAACTCTGGCGAAATCCTATCCGCGAAAGGGCCCTCGGGCAAGCCTCTTCTGATGCACGGTTGCCCAAGACAGAGAAGGAAAGGGACGGACAAATCCGGACTCCGGCCTTCGGCCGGACATTTAGCGCTTTGGGCCAGCAGCATGGACGATGTGCAGGGCACACCCGAACGAAACGCGGGGGGGGGGGGCCTGCGTCATGCTGCTGGCGAAAGGCGAAAAATGTCCGCCGCCCGTCGCGCAGCGACGCTTCCCCTCGATGCGGCGGATTCCGTATCCGTCCGTCCCTTCCTTCTGTCCCTGCATCACAGGCAACGGGTCCT
>CALMMH010000089.1 GCA_937868145.1 uncultured Phycisphaerales bacterium | reverse complement strand
CGCAATGGCTTTGCACGCCGTCCGCCCGGTGGGCGTTGCCGAGCTGGAGCCCGACGTCGCAGTCGATGATGATATTGCGTACGATCAGACAATCCTGCGTATCGAACCAGAGGAAGATGGCCCCCCGGCCCTCGCCCGTCCTGCCCTGGATGCCCACGAACACGTTGTCGCGGATGACCCAGTCCTTCGCGTACATCACGTCGATCCCGGCGACGTAGTTGCCCTGGGCGATGTCGCCCGGGTCGTCGCTCAGTTGTTTGGGCCGGTCGTTGTAGAACAGGCAGTACTGCACCCGGCAGCCCTTGGGCCGCATGGCTTCGCGGTTCTCTTCGGGGACCTTCACCCCCTTGACGCCCCGCTGCCAGATGTTGTGGATGACGCAGTTGCGGATCGTCAGCCGTTGGACGTTCGAATCCGAGTTGATCTTGAAGCCGTTGAAGCGGATGTTCTGAATGGTCAGATCGGCGATTGTCACGTCGGAACAGGCCCGCACGCCGACCAGTTCCCCGTGCATGCTGCGGATGCCGTCGAGGATGACGCATTCCCGCCGGCCTGAGGCTCCTCGCAGGGTCACGCGGTCGGCTCGGATCTCGATGTAGCGAGGCATCAGATAATGCCCCTCGGCGACGAGGATTGTTTGGCCGGGCTTGGCCTGCTCGACGGCCTGAACCAGTTGCTCCACAGTCGAGACCTCGACCACGTCCCCGGTCGCAGGCGGCAGAGCCGGCGCCTTCGGGAACCAGTCCTGTACCGGCGGTGTCAGAGTGGCTTGGGCCATGCAGCACAACAACAAGCCAAGGCAGAGACAGCCTGCCACCTCACCACGACGAAACCAACCCCATCTGACTGTGAATCTATCCAAGCCGTATACCCTCACATAAGAACCGTCCCAGTGTAGAGCAAATCGATGAACGAATCAACCCTATGGACAGTAAAGCCTTGCGTGCTATGATGGCTGCCTTGAGATCAGCGAAATGCTGCCAGGACCACAATGACCAGCGGATTTGAGGAGAAAATCGCATGGGAACGATCGCAGAAGGCGTCAAACAGGCCATCGACAACTGCCTGAAAGTCAAGAAAGGCGATAAGCTGGTCGTCATCACAGATAAAGAGACGCTCGATATCGGCTCGGCATTGCGGGAAGCCGCGGAGAAAAAGGCCGGGAAACCCGCTCAGTTCTTCATCATGGAAGACTTCGGCGTCCGGCCGATTCCGTTTCCGGACGGGGTAAAAGAAGCCCTGGCGGCCGCCGACGTCAGCATCTACGCCGCCCAAGGAGCCAAGGGCGAACTACAAACCTTCCGTCGCCCCATGCTCAGCGCAATCGAGGCCAATCCTCGCCTCCGGCACGGCCATATGATCGGGATCACGTCCCAGATCATGACCGACGGCATGTGCAGCGACTACAAGGAGATTCAGCGGATCAGCAAGCTGGTCTATGAGAAGGTCAAGAATGCCCGCACGATCCGCGTGGTCACCGACAAGGGCAACGATTTCACCGCCGAGTTCAGCCCGGACCTGAAGTGGATCATCAGCGACGGGGACATCCGGCCCAAACACTGGAGCAACCTCCCGGACGGCGAGGTCTTCACCTGTCCCGCGACCCTCAACGGCCAGGTCGTCATCGACGGCTGCCTGGGCGATTTCTTCACGGAGAAGTACGCATCGATCGAAGAGACGCCGATCCGCGTGCAGGTGAAAGACGGCCGGGCGATTCGGTCGACCCTCCAGTGCGACAACGAGAAGCTGCTCAAGGAATATGCGGAGTACGTCTTCGACAGCGACGAGAACAGCAACCGCGTGGGCGAGTTCGCGGTCGGGACCAACACGGGCCTGACCCACCTGATCTACAACCTGCTCCAGGACGAGAAGTTCCCGGGCATCCACATCGCCTTCGGCAGCTCGTACCCCAACAAGACCGGGGCCAAGTGGGACAGCAAGACCCACGTCGATGGCGTCCTCAAGAGCCCGAGCATCTACGTCGATGGCGAGCCGATCATGATCCAGGGCAAGTTCCAGCTCGGATAAGCCTCGGCCTGAAGAGAGAAGACTCTTCACAGAATCGCGGGGATTGTCGGCATGCGATGCGCAAGAACCGGGGACTCTGTCCCCGGGCCCCTGGCATTTTGCGCTTTGAGCCAGCAGCATGGTGCAGGGACAGATCCCGGATGACGATGTGGAGAACGACGAGGGCAGAGCCCCTATCCACGCGACCGAATGGACGTTGCGAGGGGGCGTGCAACGCCCCTTCATGCTGGAGGCCTCAACGCGGTAAACTCCCGACGCGAAGCGTCGGAATCCGCATCAGTTTGTCCTCGCGATTCCGTGAAGAACCAAACAAGACGCCGGCTGTGGCGAGCCCCAGCCGGCGATTGTTCGTCGCTTTCACTCATCCAAGACCCCCCGGACGCGGTCAGCGGAGGTTGACCTTGTCGGCTGTGGACATGTCCTCGGGAACCTCCACTTGCGTGACGCGCCCGGTGGCCGCCCATTCCGTGCCTCGCTGGAGCGTCACGATGAAGCCCACGGATCGCATCTGCTCCGCGGCATGGCCCAGGACGGTGTGGAAGATTCGCCCCTGGCCATAGCGGATCGTGAACAGCATAGGCTCGTTCTCGCCGGTGCCGTTCTGAGCCGGGTCCGCGTACGCGGTGGCCAAGAGCGTCATGTTCTTCGCGGGACCGCGAAGCGTGCTGTAGAGCTCGTCCTTCGCGTGCATCCACTTCTCGGGCAGGCCGGCCATGATCGGATGGAATCGATCGCGGGCCGTGACCAGAAACTCGTGCTGGGGGCCGTGGCTGCCGCCGTTTCCGGGCGAGTTGTCGAAGACCACCTTGCCGTCGCGGTAGCGGACCATCGGGCCGGACTTCTCATTGCGGCCGCCCCAGCCGCCGACGGCGATCATCTCGTTCCACTCGGGCCAGTTGGGGAAGGCGTTGTCGGCCGCGTGGAAAATGACCAGGCCGCCTCCGTTCTCCATGTACTTGACGAGAGCGTTCTGCGTTTCGACGGGCCAGTCGTCGCCGGTGTAGTTGGAGACGATCACGTCGTACTTCGCGAAGTCCGGCTTGAAAGCGTCCATGGGCAGCCTGGCGGCCGGCGACGTCGCCACATCCACCGTGAACAGGCCCGTCTCCTCCAGCAACCGCTTGAGCACAGGCGTGGTGCCCTTCCAGTCGTGGTTGTTCTGGCCGTCGACGATCAGGGCCTTCAGCATCTTGGGCGAAGCCTTGCCGCTGATGTCCTGGATGCGAACATTCCGCCACTTGATCTTCTGCCCGGCCGTCTTGGAGTTGTGGACCTGCAGAGCGATAAAGCCGGTGGCGGTCATGTCGTCCTTCAAGTCGGCCGCGGGGACGCCGTTGACCCACGTGCGGATGCGGTCGCCGATGGCTTCGATCCGATAGTGATTCCACTGCCCCTGCTTGAACGCCGCCTGAGCCTCGGGGTGATCCTTGAGCGGGTACAGCCAACCCCGGCGGCCCTCATCGTAGATCCCGCCGCTCCAGGCTCGGGTCGAGGTGTCGATCTCGATCTGGTAGCCGTGCACCTGATAGTCGTTGTAGTGCTTGTAGCTGTGGCTGCGGATCTGGATGCCTGAATTCATGCCGGCTTCGACGAGAAAATCGAGCTCGAGGACGAAATCCGCGTACATCTTCTCAGTGCACAGGAAGCTGTTCGGCGTGTTCAGGACCGTGGTCCCGACGATCACGCCGTCCTCCACCGTGTAGAGAGCTTTGCCATTGCGCTGAATCCAGCCGTCGAGCGTCTTGCCGTCGAAGAGCGACTGCCACTCATCCCCGCCGGCCGAGGTCGCCCCGGCGAGCGCCCCCACGACAAGCAGGGCCAGAAGAGCGGCCAGGCCGTTTCGACGCCGATCGATCCGATTCCTCCAACACTTCGTCTGCATAAACCCATCCTTCCCAAATTGCGTGACGCATTCGACGTCGTGGCCCCCGCGGTCCGGACTCGATGCGACTGGTCATTGTAGCAAAACCGTCGCGACTTGTTCATCGCAAACTCGTGACAGTGCGAGCCGGCAGGCAAAATCCATCGCCGCGAGAATGAGAGTGCCTGTGCAGATTGTAGGGCAGTGAAGGCGGAGAAAGCCGGGTGGCATCCTCAAGTCCGCAGGACTTGGGGATGGTCTGGATCGCCATCTGAGCGAGCAGCCCGTTCCGCCACCCCGAAGCTGCACTTGAGGGTGCCACCCGTCTATCCGGATTCCTTCAGAGACATCGGAGGAAGCATCAGGGACGACGGGCCAGCCACAGGGCCAGGTCGTAGACGCCGAAGCCGACGCAGGCCAGGCCGACGCCGCCGCAGACGAGAGCCGCCAGATTGATGGCTCCCGCGATGAAGGCGCCCTCGAAATAGGGCGAGCCCGCCGATTTGCGATTGATCGCCCGGCCCAGCACCGCCAGCGGATAGGCGACAGCGAGCACGCCCACGCCGGTGATGAAGCTGCGGAGCGGGTCCTTGAAGAAAGCGACCCCCGGCGTCGGCAGGACCGCCACCGCGATGAAGCACGCCGCGGCTGTGCAGCCCGCCAGGCCCATCGTGACCAGAATGCTCTTGCGAATGAACGGCTGGGGCCGTCGGACGGTATTACTTTGATCCATCGATGCCATGCTCCCACATACGGCCGCGTCAGGCGGTCACTTCATCTTGCGAATGCGGACCTCGATCTTCGACTCCTTCAACAGATCGACCAGCACGTTCGGGTCCGTCTCTCCATAGTGATACGGGTACAGAATCCTGGGCTGGAACATCCTCGCGGCGTCGGCCACCATCTCCGGCGTCATCGTGTATGGCAGGTTCATCGGCAGGAAGGCGATGCCGATGTCCTTGAGTTCCGCCATTTCGGGGATGTTCTCCGTGTCGCCGGCCACGTAGACGCGGGTCTTGTCGAAAGTGATCACGTAGCCGTTGCCGGCGCCCTTGGGATGGAACGGCTGGCCGTCGGGCCGTTTGTGGGCGATGTTGTAGGCGGGCACCGCTTCGATCTTGAATCCATCGACCGTCACGACATCGCCGTTCTTGACGATCTTGCCGTCGGGGACCTTAGGGGCGCAGGCCTTGGTCAGCACCACTTTCGTCTGGTCCTTGCGGATCAGTCCCAGGGCCTTGGGGTCCAGATGGTCGCCATGCTCATGCGTGATCAGAACGAGGTCCGCCTTGGGCATCTTGGAGTAGTCCCCCTCGCGCGACACCGGATCGACGTGAATGACCTTGCCCTGATACCCGAACATCAACGACCCGTGCCCGATGAAGGTGATCGTCAGATCGCCGGTTTCGGTCTTGATCGTGTCCTGTTCCGGCGGTTTGCGTTCCTGTGACAAGGCGACAGCCGTGCCGACAGTCGCAATCGCCACTCCCACTATCACCACCTGCCAAGTTCTCCCGATCCCGCTCATCGCTGTTCTCCTTTCAGCACATGGAACGTCGTACCTGTGGCGTACACACGCCGCAGGGCTATGCTATCGCGGATTGCGAACAATTTGAAGACGCATTTTACCCATCCTGGTTGCGAGAGAATCCGCAAGCACCTTGAAGAACC
>CALMMH010000088.1 GCA_937868145.1 uncultured Phycisphaerales bacterium | reverse complement strand
AATCCGGTCCGGTAACTCTCCAGCTTACTGGGCCGCGTGACGCCGGGTTCGGGACGGCCCAAGCAGTCAACTTGACAGGAGGGAGCGGGCAAGGACGCACAAACAACAGCCTCCTGGCAAAGCCGTCGGATCTGAATCGCGATAAGTCACGCTGTTTTTGGCTCTTACAGGCGTCCATCGTCTCTGGCACGCCGCTTGCATATTGTGTTTGCAGAAATCCGGAATCGAACCCATGAGTATCCGATGAATGAGAAAGGAGGTACGGATCTATGCTGGTCGATCAGTGGTTCCCAATCTATCAACAGGATGATGCGGTTGTACTGACCGCGGAGGCCCCCGGCGTCGATCCCGATCAGCTGGAGTTGACCGTGATGAATGATTCCGTCACGCTCTAGGGCCGGCGGGAAGAAAAGGATATTACGGATAGTAATCGATCTTATCGTCGGGAACGAGCGCAAGGGGCCTTCGCCCGCACTGTGGCGCTGCCCGAGGCGATCAACCCGGATTCGGTGAAGGCCGAGTACGCCAACGGCGTCCTGAAGGTCCGGATGGAGAAGGCCAAATCGGCCAAGGTCCGCAAGATCGCCATCGCATCGTAGGGATGAACCCATCGAGACAAATCCGCGATTGATACTTGGTTTGCAGGAGGTTTGCCCTATGGTTGCAGAACAGAGATTTGCGAAGGCCCAACCCGCTGAGGGGGCCCATCATGAAACGCAGAACCGGCAGTTCCTGCCGGCAACGGATATCATCGAGACGGCCGACGCCGTCATCCTGAAACTCGATATGCCTGGCGTGGCCAAAGAGGACGTCGACCTGACGGTCGACAAGGAGACGCTCACGATCGTCGGCAAGGCCGCCCAGGTCAAGCCCAGGAAAGTGGAAATCGCCGCGGCCGGATAGCCGGGAGTCGCTATCCGATTTCGGGCGGCATCCTCAAGAGCGCAGGCTTTGGCGATGGCTCGTGTCGCGGGCATCTTGCCCGCGGTTCGAGGACGGGACCTCCTCGACACAGAAGGCCATCGCCAGGCTGCGCTCGACGCGGCTAGGCAGTTCCCGTCTCTTCTCCAGACAGCGTCCATCAGCCTGCATCGGCGGTTCCATTGTCTCTTTGCGTTGTCTCCGAAAGAGACGGAGATCGATGGCGGACTGGTCGTGACGGATGGGAACCGCGGATGAACGCCGATAAAGCGAAGCCCGTAGGGTGGGTTCTCAACCCACGTGGAAGTAAGCTGTCCCCTTTGCCTCTCGCCAAGCCGCCAAAGAAGCAGAGGGGGAACCAAACAAGATCAGAACCGCAGCCCTTTCAGTCCTTGGCGATCTTCGCATCATGCAGAATGTGACATGTGCAGGTGCGACCCTCGGCTCCCCCTACACGTTTCGAGGCATCTACGTGCGACGATTGAAGCCGCGTCGCTCGTTCTCAATCCGCGGCAATGCGACACTGTTGCTTGTCGTCGCTGTGTCTCGACGATTCGAGAAAACCGCTCAGATCGGTCACCCCATACACACCCAGGGCGAAGCCGCCCAATCCACAGAGCAGCAGAGCCTCAGGGACCCACCCGCGAACGAGTTCGGCCAAGGGGGATTCGCGACTCATCACAAGCAATGCGTGAAACAACAGGAGCAATACAAAGGAAACAAACAACTTGGTGACGCCTGTCTTCATGATCTTCTCCCTGAACCATGAATCGTGGGGGCATTGCGAGAGCTACTCATGCCTCGGGCCGCCTTCTTCCACTTCGCCTCGTACGCCCCGGAAGAATCGGTGTCAGGCATTGAAAAGGGTCTGCAATTCCGTGGACATCGTGCCTGCCTCTCATCGGTCGTTCCCTTGCGTTCGCCAACGCCCGCATTCATTGCCCTCGATTCGACCTCTTGATATCCGTCGCGCCCCGCATCGGGGTCCAACCGTTCGTCACATCTTCATCAAGGGTGTCGTTCCGAAGGGGATTATCGCGGGGGAAGGCGAAGCGGGCAAGGGGAAAAGCGTGAAGCGGGGTTCGTGACGCGTGAAGCGTCGGAGACGGCGGGTGGGATGGACAATCGGACCCGAGAGAAACGCCGTGCGTGAAGAGTGCGTTTGACGCATTATGGGGTACCAGCGGAGACATCGGAGACTCGCCGGAATTGGCTCCTCTCTCCGCCGGCACCCCGCAAAGCGATAAACGTTCTTGGTTCCGGCCCGGATCTCGGGGCCGGCTGTTTCATTGTGCTCTTGAACGGCCCGGCGGCTCTCTTGATGTTTTTCTGTAGTCTCTGTGCCCTCTGTGGCCCAGAAGTCTTCTTGATCTTGCCATAGAGAACTCAGCATGGTGCCCGTGATGCGGGCGTGGAAGCGTAGAAGCGTTGGAACGGGGCCTTCACGCATCCACGCTTGCCCTCATCCATCATGCCATTGGCCCAAGGCGTCAAATGCCGGGGGCTTGGGGGCAGCGCCCCCGTTGTTCTACACATTTTCACCGTGTCAAGAACCGGGGGGGCTTGGAATCGCCCAAGGACCGGGTGCTCCGCCCCCAGATCCCCGAGATTTTCCGCATTACGCCAGCAGTATGGTAGACAAATCGGTGATCCCGCCGGGACAACAAGATCATCCCATCCGTCAAGGCGTGCTCTGCTGCCATCATGCTTCTGGCCCAAAGCGAGAAATCTCCCTTACACGTCCGCCGCGGGCGTGTCCGCCTCGCCAGGCAAGATGTGTAGAACAACCAAGCAGCGCCCGCAAACCAGCAGAAGCAGGGGACACACGAAGGGACAGTGTCCCCCTCGCCAGATCTGTGCCACCTTTCCCCAATTCTGGGAAGAACCCCAAGAAAACGGTGGGGCAAGCCCCACCCTACGCGGCCGCCATATCCGTAAGCCTCTCGCAGACAAGGAATTAGGGGCGTCCTGTTCCACGCGACAAAAAAACGTGCGGGCGGAGGAGTTTTCACTTTTCGACGAAGTAAGTGGAGTGTAAGATATCTATGCAACGATTGAAGCGACACCGCGAGAGAAATAGTAAATCGTCAATGGCAAATCGCAAATAGGAAATGGTCAATGTTCGGAGGGCTTGTCCATGGCCACAGAATCGCAGATTCTTGCCAATCGTTCGAACGCCCGCAAATCCACAGGTCCGCGCACGCCGGAGGGGAAGGCCGTCGTCGCGCAGAATGCCGTGAAACACGGGTTTTCCGGCGGGCGGACCGTCATCGCGGGTGAAGACCTCGGGGAGTTCGAGTTCTATCGGGAGAGGATGCTCGCGGAGCTGGACCCGGTCGGAGAGATGGAATCCACGTTGGCCGAGAGGATCGTCAGCCTCGCGTGGCGGCTCAAACGCGCGGAGAAATTGCAGGCGGCGGCGTTCGATTCGCTCCTGGCCAGGCAGGAGAATGATCTGTCCGAGAAGCTCTGCGAGGGCCGGGATGCCGACGGCGATTCCCCGCTCGGGCAGGCTCTCGTGCGGGATTTCAGCAACGGCCGGGCGCTGGATCGACTCTTGATGTACGAGCGTAGGATCGAGAACAG
>CALMMH010000087.1 GCA_937868145.1 uncultured Phycisphaerales bacterium | reverse complement strand
CGGCCGGCGGCGAAGGCGCGTTCGACCAGTCGTTCACGATCCAAAACCCGCAGCGGTGGGACATCGCCACCCCGCAGCGATACGCCGTCAAAGTCATCGTCCGCTTGGGCGACCGAGTCGTCGACTCCGACCTCGTCCCGTTCGGCGTCCGCACGTTCGAGTTCACCGCCGACGACGGCTTCCATCTCAACGGCCGTCGCGTCCAGCTCTTCGGCGTGAACCTCCACCACGACCACGGCCCGCTCGGCGCCGCCTTCTACACCCGCGCCATGCAGCGTCAGCTCGAGATCATGAAGGACATGGGCGTCAACTCGCTCCGCACCAGCCACAACCCGCCGTCGCCGGAGGTGCTGGAGCTGTGCGACCGCATGGGCATCGTCGTTTGGGACGAGGCCTTCGACAAGTGGGAAGGCACCGCCGACCGCGTCAAGGGCGAGCCCCCGCTGGAGCAGCACGGCGAGAAGCAGATCCGCAACCTCGTCCTGCGGGACCGCAACCATCCCTCCGTCGTCGTCTGGTCGATCGGCAACGAGATCGGCGGAGGCGGCCGCGACGGCGTCACGCCCGAGCGGGTGAAATTCATGAGCGATTTCGTCCGCAAATACGATCCGACCCGCCCGGTCGGCATGGGCTGCCATATCCCCGAGCTCGCCCGCGGCTCGAACTTCGACGCCCTCCACCTGACCGGCTGGAACTACCTGCGTCGCTATGCGATCTTCCGCGAGCGGTATCCCGACAAGCCCATCGTCTACAGCGAGTCCGCCTCGGCCCTCAGCACGCGGGGCTTCTACGAGCTGCCGCTGCCCAACCGCAAGAACGAGTACTCCGACCAGCTCCAGGTCAACTCCTACGACCTCAACGCCGCCGACTGGTCGGACATCCCCGACGTCGAGTTCAAGCTGATGAAGGACGACCCCTTCGTCGCCGGCGAGATGGTCTGGACCGGCTTCGACTATCTCGGCGAGCCCACGCCGTTCAGCCAGGAGGCGAAAAGCTCCTACTTCGGCATCGTCGACCTGGCGGGCATTCCGAAGGACCGCTTCTACCTCTACCGCAGCCACTGGCGGCCCGACGCGACCACCGTGCACATCCTGCCGCACTGGAACTGGCCCGACCGCGTCGGTGAGCCGGTCCCGGTCTTCGTCTACACCAATGGCGACTCCGCGGAACTGTTCCTCAACGGCAAATCCCTCGGCCGCCGGCAAAAGGGCGTCGTCCCCCAGGGCCCACCGAACTACGCCAAGGGCAAGCCCGCGACCGCAAGCTCCACTGAAGCCGACCATCCCGCTCAGCACGCCAACGAAGGCGACAAGAACTCCCGCTGGTGCGCCGCCTCGGCCGACCCGAACCAATGGTGGCAGGTGGACCTGGGCCAGACGCAGACGATCCGCTACCTCGCCATCGACTTCGAGCGCGAGGAGAAGAATTACGGATACGAGGTCAAGGTCTCGGACGACGGCTCGACCTGGACGACCGCGACGACCAAGCCCACCAGCCGCAACCCGCGGTGGGGCGGGCCCACGCAGATCTTCCACGACGTGGACGCCAAGGGCCGCTACGTCCGCATCCAATTCACGCAGACGCAGGACAACGCCTGGGCCAGCATTCGCGAGTTCGCGGCGTATCCCGAGCACGCCGAATCCGATTACTACGCGCCGACCTACACGTACCGCCTGCGTTGGAACGAGGTGGTCTACCAGCCGGGCGAGCTCAAGGCCGTCGCCTACAAGGCCGGCAAGCAGATCGGCGAAGCGGTCATGCGAACCGCCGACGAGCCCGCGGCTCTCCGCCTGACGCCGGACCGCGCGCAACTGGCCGCCACGGGCGAGGACCTGTGTTATGTTCTCGTCGAGGCGTTCGACAAGAAAGGGACGCCGTGCCCGCTGGCCGAGGACCTCATCCGCTTCAAGGTGGAAGGTCCCGCCGAGATCGCAGGCGTCGGCAACGGCAACCCGCTCTCGCTGGAGCCGTTCCAGGCGGACCATCGCAGGCTCTTCTTCGGCAAGGCCATGCTGATCTTGCGGACCCAGTCCGGCAAGACGGGCAAGGTCAAAGTCACCGCCTCCGCCAACGGCCTGCCCCCCGCCGAAACGACCGTGACGGCGCAATGACGACAATGTAGGGTGGGTTCTCAACCCACGCGTCTTGTATGGATTTGAACCGTAGGGTGGGGCTTGCCCCACCGTCTTGGTTAAGAAACCGATGAAAATCGTCGTAGCAATGGACTCCTTCAAAGGCTCGCTGACCGCGATGCGGGCCTGTGACATCGTCGCCGAGGCGATCCGCTCATCGCTCCCCGGCGCGACGGTCGTCACCAAACCCATGGCCGACGGCGGCGAAGGAACCGCAGCAACGCTCATGGCCGCCGCAGGCGGAGAGTGGGTCGCAGTCGAAGTCATGGGCCCGCTGCCCGAAATGCGTGTGAACGCAGGCTACGTCTGGCTCCCCGCCACGCGCACGGCGGTAGTCGAAATGGCAACCGCCAGCGGCCTTCCTCTCCTGACCCCGAACCAATACAACCCCCTAAAGACCACCACCTACGGCACAGGCCAGCTCATCAAGTCCGCGATCGACCGCGGCGCCGAGCAGATTCTGCTCGCCATAGGCGGCAGCGCAACAGTAGACGGCGGCATAGGAGCCGCCATGGCCCTGGGCTGGCGATTCTTGGATGCCAATGGTCGAGATATCGGCCTAGGCGGCGGCGCGCTGTCACAGATCCGCGAGATCCTTCCGCCGGCGGATGACGCCGGTGTCCCGTGTCCCGTGCCCCGTGATCC
>CALMMH010000086.1 GCA_937868145.1 uncultured Phycisphaerales bacterium | reverse complement strand
GCCGGGCGATCCCAGAGTCGGTGGCGGCGTTGGCCTGCTGAAACGCAGCGTTCGCCTCGGTGAGCAAGGCGTAAAGATCGTCGCGCGTCCCCTGGGACTCGTCGCTCATCGCTCGGACCGAGTCTCCGATCCGGTTTGCGTTCGAGGGACGAGCGACGAGGGACGAGCGACCCGTTGCGGTTCCCAGAAGCACCACACCGAGCAGAATTATCCGGCCACTGAAACTCTTCATTTCTTCAACCGCTTTTCGATGGCGTCAATCAATTCCACAGCTTCCTGCACCCGGCTCGATCCGATCTCGGCCGCCAGCGAGGCGTACCGGGCCTCTTCGCAGGCCGCAATCAGGTCGCGATACTGCGAGGCCAGGGTCGCATCATCGGCTGCCTGGACAATTACGTCCCGGCAGTCGTCCGCGGTCAACGATGCGGCCACGCGGTCAAAACGATCGCCGATGTAAGCTTTCATCGCGTCGAGCAACTGTTCGGGCCGCTGCCGATCGTCCGTCGAGGCCACAGCCTTTAATCGCCGCACGGCCACGCCCGCGGCCTGCCGGCGACGCTTGCGCGCGATCGACTCCGGGCTTGTACGGCCGGCCAGGCGAACAACGGCACTGACCGCCAGAGCCGCCAGCGGGATCGACCAGATCGCGGCGTATCCGAGAGTGAAAACAGCCGCGGCCGGCGAGAAACGCTGGTCGACCAGAACCTCCGGCCCATAGTAGTTCGCAGACAGGCCCTTGCTGATCACCTGCACGGACGAAAGCTGGGGCGAGACCTCTTTCGTTCCCCCGCCTTCCATGTCGGCGTTGGTGAGGATCTTCGTCGGCGAGACCTCCAGCGGGATCGGCTCCGTTTGGGCCACCACGTACCGGCCGCTCTGCGAATCGAAGTAAGCCAGCGGAATCGGCGGCACCTGCGTGACCGCGTCGCGGTTGGCTCGGAGGGTCTGCGTGAAGATCTTCTGGCCGTTTTCAAGAGTCGGCGAGGCCTTCTCGGTTGGGATCTTGAAATTCGCCGCCAGTTCGGGCACCTGATCGAGCTGCGGCCACTGAACGGGTTTGAGATAGGGATTGCCGCCGATCCGAATCGTCAGCGTAATCGGGTCTCCCACGCTGACCTTCGTCGGAGCGGCCAAGGCGGAGATCGTGTACTGTCCCACGAGCCCATAGAACTCGGCCGGCTTGCCTTCTTCCGGCACCGGAAGCACCTCCAGATCGACGGGCTCGGACTGCACCGAGACCCGCTCGTACTTGATCGAGTAGGGATTGAAGACGCTGTTCGTCCGCACGCGGCCCACGGCCATGTTCGCCGACACGGTGACCGGGTCCAGCCGGACGCGACCGGCACGCTGGGGAATGAGGACCTTGTTGAAGGTGTAGACCTCGGACTCCATGCCTTTGAGGCTCTGGCGAGTGCCTTTGACCGTGGTCCGGACCCCGTCGATGATATTCTGCTCCGCCGGGGCAGAACCCTCTGACGCAACGTCCTCGATGAGGAAATCGGGCAACTCGAAGACCGGCACGTCGAAGGCGACGTTCTGCCATCGGGTCGAGACGATCCACTGGACAGTCATTACAATCGGTTGACCCGCATAACATTTCTGATCCGAAACCGTGAACTGCACGCTCATCCGGTCGGTCGTTCCCGGCTTGGAGACCGTGACATCGACTGCGTTGGTGGTGTACGTCTTGCCGCCCACCACCACCGTCACGGGGGGAAGGTGCATCGTGCCGACTTCCTTGGCCGTGATCTGATAGTTCGAAGAGTAACGGATGCTGACATGATCGTTGATCTGATTGTACGACGTGCCGTCGCCGACCGGCGTCGGATCGAACTCTCTTAGCGGCGAGACGTCGATCTTGCTGGGCTTGGCTCCGCCTTCCACGACGATGGAATACTGGAAGGCTTCGCCGGGGTAGATGGCTGTCTCGGCGTCGACCACGGCGCGGACTCGGACGTCGTCCGCAGCGTTCGCCGTCGCAGGCGACGCCAACGCAACCGCCAAAATCAAAAAGGTGAAACGGTTCCTCATTACCAATCTTTCTCGACCGGTCGGTACTGGCCTCTTTGGAGAATCTGGCGTTCCTTCTTCTGCCGCTGCTCGTTGTCGATGATTTCCTGGGCCGTGGCGTCCGGCTCCACCTTTTGCTCTTGCTGCTGGTTCTGGCCCTGTTGCTGCTGCTGGGGCTGATCCTTGTTCTGATTGGGATCTTGCGGCCCAGCCCCCTGCTTGGCCTGGTTCGGATCCTGCGGTTGGTTCGGGTCTTGCTGCTGCTTCGACTGCTGCGGCTGATTGGGATCCTGCTGTTGATTCTGCTGCTGCTGTTGCTGATCCTTGGGCTGATTCGGATCCTGCTGGTTCTGCTGATTTTCCTGCTGCTTTTTGATCTGGTCGAGAATGTCCTTGATCGTCATCCGAGCCACTTCGATGTTGCGGGCCGCTTTCTCATTCTTCGGATCGATGTCCAGGACCTGCCGCCAGTAAGTGATGCTCGTCTTCATATCGTCGACGGCCTTCTGCAAGTCGGAGTCCCGCTGCTTGGCGCCCCGCTGGAAGAAACAGTTGCCCAGGTTGTACTTGGCTTTGGCGACCAGCGACATGTCCTTGCTCTTGGCCGCAACGTCCTGATACAGGTCCAGAGCCTCGCCCAGATCGTCCATCCGGTAGTAGCTGTTGGCTTTGTTGAACTTCGGCTCCACGGCCTGCGGCAGTTCGACGAGCGCATCGTTGTACTTGTTGATCGCCTCGGCGTATTTGCCGCCGGCGTAAAGTCCGTTGCCCTGACGAAGCGTCTCCCACACAGAGTCCGCTTTCGCTCCGCAAGCCAGGATCCCCAGCAAAATCAACGCAGAACACACCGTCGTCCTCAGGGGCTCTGCCCCTGAAACCCCGGCATTTTGCGCTTTGGACCAATGGCATGGTAGTGAGGAAGACCCTTGGCCGCGGCCCGCTGCCTTGAGCAACCCCGAGCATTCACGCGATGCAGCGACCCCGCCGGAGCGGCAGGCCGGTTCCTCTTTCATTCCATGCTGCTGGCTCAAGGCGGAAAATGCCGGGGGTTTGGGGGCAGAGCCCCCAGGGAGACAGTCGGGATCCCGTCGCCCGGCTCCCCAGGCAGCACGCATCGGATTACACAGCTTTCTTGCGTTCACTGATCAATACCTCGCCGATCAACAATCCCAGCGCCAACGCCACAAAGATCTGGAACTTTTCATCATACTTCATCATCGTCATGGATTCCAGCTCGCGTCCTTCCGCCGAGGCGATCAAGTTCTCGTAGATCCCGCCCAAATCCAGCGTCGTGCCGGGCAGGACCGACAGGTACTTGCCGCCTTCGGTCGCGTAGGCGACCTCACGGAGCGTGTCGCTGTCGAGCTTGGACCAGACTTCCTGACCGTTGTACTTCAGAAAAGTCTTTTCGCCGTTGGGCCCGGTGATGGGGATGCGCGAGCCGGTCGCGTCGTCGCCCAGACCGATGGCGACGATCCGAACTCCGTCCTCTGCCGCCTTCTGGGCCGCCTGGACGGGGAAGCTGTCGTGGTCCTCGCCGTCGGTGATGAGAATGATGTCTTTGTACAGACGGCTCTGCTTGTCGAACACCTCTTCAGTGGCCTTGCGAACGGCGTCGCCGATCATCGTTCCGCCCCGGCTGGTGCTCTCGGTCGAGATGTCCGCCAGAGCCATTCGCACAAACGCATAGTCCTGCGTCAGAGGGCACTTCACCGTCGCCACGCCGGCGAAGGTGATGATCGCGACGCGGTCGCCCTTGAGGACTTCCAGCAAATCGGAGATGGCGATCTTGGAGCGTTCGAGCCGGCTCGGCGTAATGTCCTCGGCCAGCATGGACTTGGACGTGTCCAGCAGGATGACGACGTCGCGTCCCTTGCGGCGGACCTGCTGCGGTTGCGGGTTCCACTTGGGCTCGGTCAGCGCGATCACGATGCAGACAAAGGCGGCGATCAAGAGGCATGCCTTGAAGATCTGCTTGCGGAGGCTGACCGTATTGTTGATCTTCGCGAGCATCTCGTTGCTGGCCAGGACGCGAAGCGTCCGAGCCTTGCGCCAGAAGCACCAGACGTACGCCGGCGCCAGCATCAGCGGCACCAGGAACAAGAGCCACAATGCGTTGTCGTTTCCCAGGTTCATGGTATCTTCCGAAAGACCGTGCAGCCCGCCAGCATCTCGATACCCAGCAGCGCCAGGGCCGGCATGGCCCACCAGCCGAAATGCTCCGCGTACTGCGTGTACTGCACGGACTTGACTTCTGTCTTCTCCAGCTTGTCGATCGTCTCGACGATATTCCGCAGCGACTCGGCGTCGTCGGCCCGACTGTAGAAACCTCCGGTCGTCTCGGCGATCGACTTGAGCAAGCCTTCGTCCAGCTCCTGCTCGGCCGGCATGCGGAACGTCCCGAGCGGCGTCTGGACGGTCCGATACGCCTGCGACGAGCCGATGCCGATGCAGTAGATCTTGATGCCCCAGCCCTTGGCCAGTTCCGCCGCTTCGCGGGGGTCCTGCCGGCCCATGTTGTTCTGCCCGTCGGTCAGGAGAATCATGATCTTGTTCTTGATCTTGAAATCAGGGGTCCCGCTCGACGTTTCACCTTGACTGCCGAAACCCAGATTGATGTTCCGGCGCTGCAGTTCCTCCTCCGCCTTCTTGAGTCTCGCGGCGCCCAGGGCGATCGCATCGCCGATGGCGGTCCCGTCCTCGCTGCGGAGACTCACAATCTGCGTCTGCTTGAGAAATTCGGTGAGGACGCCGTGGCTCAAAACCAGCGGGCACACGGTGTCGGCGTATCGCGAGAACGTCACCAGTCCGATCAAGTCGCTCGTGCGGCCCTTGAGATCCTTCTTGTCGCCCTCGACGAAATCCGTCAGGACCCGCTTGACCACTTCTAACCGATTGAGCTTCTCGCCGTCGTAATCCATCTCCGCCTGCATACTGCCGGAACGGTCCACGACGGCCTCGATTGCGACGCCTTCTGTGGAGACCTCCGACAGCGTGGTCCCCTTGCGGGGCCGGGCCAAGGCCAGGATCAGCAAAGCCACAACCAGCAACCTCGTCACAACCAGCACCGGCCGCAGACGCAGCCGCCAGGAGATCGGGCAATTCCGCAGGTCCACCAGGCTGGGGAACTTCACCGCGGCGCCGCGTTTCTTTCGCAACATGAGGTAGCCCAGAACCGGCAGCACCAGAAGCAACAGCAGAGCCCAAGGCGAGTACCACTCCATCACGCCACCTCCGTCTCTGCCGCCGGGCCGGCGACGACATGATCCGTCACGTCCACCAGATGCTCTTCGGACTTGGTCCGCTCGACAAAATTCTTCACCAGATCGAACGTCCGCTGGATCTGCTCGGTCGTCGGCTCGTGCTTGGCGAACTTGACCAGGTCGCAATGGGTCAGGAACTCCTCCAGCACCTGCTTATCCGCCGGGGCCAGCGTGCCCATGAACCGTAGTTCGCTTAGGAATTCCTCCGTCGTCCGGTCCGGCGCGTGCAGGGCAAAGCGATCTTCGATGTAGTGCCTCAGAATGCCGCTGATCTGCTCGTAGAACTCCTTGATTTGCCCCTGCTCGATCAGATTCGCCGCCACTAAGGCCCGCAGACGCAGGTAAGCGATCTCGTGCGCCGATTTGAAGACGCGGACGACCTGCCGGGAGCGTCTGCTGCGAAGGAGCAACCATCCGGCCGGAACCGCTGCGACGACGAGCGCCACGAGAATCCAGAGCCACCAGCGACCGGCCGGTTTGGGCATCTCAACCACGCCTTCGATGTCCTCGAGCACCAGCTTGGCCCGTTGATCGCCGAGCAGCGAGGTCACCTCGACGGGGACCGGCTCGCTGGCGAGTTCGTGCGTGGCGTTCGGGTCGTTGGCGTCGTGGAATTTAAATGTGAACGCCGGAATCTCATAGTTGCCCGACAGGAACGGCTCCAGCTTGTACTGATATGTCGTGACGACGTGGTTCTTCGCGTCGAGCTTTTCGCCGAGATCGTCCCAGTCCACGATCCCGAAGTTCTCCAGCACCTTGTCCACCCTGGGCATCTCGATCTTGTATCCCGGTTGCAGCGTCGCCTCGAACTGGAGCAGAACCGTATCGGCGATGGTCAGCTTCGTCTTGTCCAGCCGGACATGCACCGTCGCAGGCCCCCGCTCGTAGACCTTGTCCACCTCGAACGGGGTTGTGCTCGGCGTACCATGAGAATCCTTCTTGCAGCCGGCGACCGTCAGCAACACGCACATGCCGACAAGGGCAAGACGGTGGGGCAAGCCCCACCCTACGGGCACCGCCGGGACGAAGGGCCCCGCCAAATCACAGGCCGCGAGTTTTGTCGTGAGTCCTTCCATCATGGCTTCGGCGGAGCCTCCGTCGACGATTCCTGTGAGGTCTGCAGAGCCGAGGTGTGTACGATCACCCTGTGCTTGTCCATCATCTCCTTGAGGTAATCCCTTTGCACTTCCTCGCTCTTGCGGCGGAGCAGTTCCATCATGACCTGCTGGCGGACCTCGTCGAAGCCCTTTTGCCGTTGCGGGAGTTCTTCGTCCACTCGCACGATTTCCCAGCCCTTATCCGTCTTGAACGCTTGATCCAGGACCTTGGACGCGTCGGCGGCAAAAATCGCCGCGTTGAGATCGTTCGCGTCACCGACGCCGGGAATGGAGGCGCCCGGATGAACAGCTTCCGCGATTTTCCCCCCGGATTCTTTCGTGCCCGCGTCCAATGAGGACTCCTTCGCAATCGTTGCGAAATCTCCCCCGCTCTGAAGCTGTTTGAGAAGTTCGTTTGCCTTCGCTTCTTCGCTCACAAGGATGTGGCTGATTTTGGCGTCGGCGGGCTCGACGTACTTGTCCTTGTTGGCCGTGTAGTAGGTCTGCACGTCGGTGTCCGTGAGATTGATCTTCGAGGCAAGCTGCTCATCGAGCATCTGCCGGCTCAAGGCTTGGCGGGTCAGACTGTGAATCAGCCTTTTCACCTCGGGCTTCTCGCCCTGTTGTTGATCGAGGGCCTGGCGATACAGGATCTCCTGGGCCAGCCAGCTCTGCAGGAATTCCTGCTTGGCCTGCGGCGTGCGCGACTGCTCCAGGGCCCGCTTCTTTTGCTCGTTGAGTTGTTCCGGCGTCACGAACGCCCGCATCGAAGCCAGTTGGTCCTCGATGCTCTCTTCGATCAAGGCGTCCAACTGCGATTCCGTGATCTTCTCGGCCCCGATCTCCGCGACGACCTTTTCGCCGGCCGGTTTCGACGCATCCATGCTCGTTCGATCCATCACCTCGTACCGCAGAGCCGAGAACTTGCCCAATCGCTCGAAACATTCTTTGACGTGAGCGTTGATCTGAGGGCTGAGTTCCGCAAGTTGGGCCGCCGCTTCGCTGCGATAGTAGTGCTCGATCGCGTCGGCATAGAGACCCGCCTTCTCCAGCAGACCGCCGATCTGAAAATGGATCTGCGCCTGCTGAGCACCCGTGGGCTGGGTGGCCGTCAGATAGTCCTGCCAGGCGGTCGCGGCCTGCTGATACAAGCCCCGCTGAGCCAGCTTGCCTGCCAGATCCTTGGCCTGCTCCATTGGAAGGTTCCCAACAGGTACAGACTCAGGCTTTTTCCCCGACATCGCAATCAACAGATTCGCGCCCGCAAGAGCCACCAGCACGATCAACAGCAGCACAGTCAATGCGCCCGCGGCCGAGCCCTTGGGCTTCTTTTCCGGTAGTGTGAAGTTCAGCTTCTCTGCCATCGTTGTTCACGTCCTCACGAAATTCGAGACGATCGCCGTCAGCGACGCCGGTGCCGCATGTGGAAAAACTGAATCAGATCGTTGATGTACGCCTTGTCGGTCGAGATCGGAATGAAGTCCACGTTGCCGGAGCGGAACATGCTCTTGAGCTCGTTGAACCGCCGGGAACTGTGCCCGCCATACTGGTCGCGGAACCGCTTGCTCGATGTGTCGACGAGCATGATCTCGCCCGTCTCGGCGTCCTCGATCTCGATCAGGCCCATCGAGGGCATCGCCACTTCCACCCGGTCGCGGACCGGCACGCAAATGACATCGTGCCGTTTGTTCAGGAGGCTCAGGGGCTTCTTGACATCGGCCTCGATGAAGTCCGAAACCAGAAAGAGCGTCGCCCGCTTGCGGACCACCTTGGCCAAGTAGTCCAGAGCCAGCGGGATGTTGGTCCTGCGTTTGGGCATCTCGAAGGCCAGCAGCTCGCGGATCAGGCGGAGGATGTGTCGGCTGCCCTTCTTCGGCGGGATGAACAGCTCGACGCGGTCCGTGAAGATCAAGAGGCCCACCTTGTCGTTGTTCCGTGCGGCGGCGAAGGCCAGAACTGCGCAGAACTCGGCCGCCAGCTCGTTCTTCATCTTGCTGATGGTCCCAAACTCGCCCGAGGCGCTGAGGTCCACCGCGAAGAGCACGGTCATCTCGCGTTCCTCGACGAACCGCTTGATGAAGGGCTTGCCCGTGCGGGCCGTGACGTTCCAGTCGATGGCGCGAATGTCGTCGCCGGGCGTGTACTCGCGGACCTCGTCGAACTGCATGCCTCGGCCTTTGAAGACGCTCTCGTACTGGCCCGCGAAGCTGGCGTTCACCGCCCGCGAGGTGTAAATCTGGATCTGCCGTATTCGTTTGATCAGGTCTTCGGGGATCATATGTAGGGTGGGGCTTGCCCCACCGTCTCTTCATTATTCTCTTCGCTCTTTTCCGACACAGGAATCGGTGGGGCAAGCCCCACTCTACGGCACCTCGATGTTGTCGAAGATCGCCTTGATGATGTCTTCGCTGGTCTTATCCTCAGCCTCGGCCTCGTAGCTGACGATCACGCGGTGCCGCAGCACATCGGGTCCGATGCTCTTGACATCCTGCGGCGTGACGTAGCCTCGCTGCTGGAGGAAGGCATGGGCCTTGGCCGCAACCGCCAGGTAGATCGTCGCGCGGGGCGACGCGCCATAGGTGATGAAATTGCCGATCTTCAGGCCATACTTCTCGGGGTCCCGTGTGGCACAGACGATGTCCACGATGTAGTCCTTGACCTTCTCGTCGATGTAGATCTCGTCGATCACCGCCCGCACCTCCGCAATGTCGCTCGGCTTGATTACGGGCCTGATGTCGAATTTTTTATCGGTCACAGCCATGCGGTCGAGGATCTGCCGCTCCTGCTCTTTGTTCGGGTAGTCGATCTTGAGTTTGAGCATGAAGCGGTCGAGCTGGGCCTCGGGCAGCGGATAGGTCCCCTCCTGCTCGATGGGGTTCTGCGTCGCCAGGACCAGGAAGGGGTTCGGCAGCGCATACGTCTGCTCGCCGATGGAGACCTGGCGTTCCTGCATGGACTCGAGCAGCGCGCTTTGCACTTTGGCCGGAGCGCGGTTGATTTCGTCGGCCAGGATGATGTTGGCGAAGATGGGGCCTTTTCGGGTGACAAATTCGCCGTCGGACTGGCGATAGATCTGGGTGCCGATCAGGTCGGCAGGCAACAGGTCCGGCGTAAACTGGATCCTGCGGAAGTCGGCGTCGATCGCCCTGGACAGGACCGTCACGGCCAACGTCTTGGCCAGCCCCGGGACGCCCTCCAACAAAATATGCCCATTGGCCAATAGGCCGATGAGCATTCTCTCCAGCATGTACCGCTGTCCCACGATCACCTTGTCGAGTTCGGAGAACAACGACCTGACGAACTCGCTCTTCTGCTGGACCAAGCCGCCGATCTGCTTCACATCCATCGCCATAAAGACTTACCCCAACCAAGGTTACAAATATCGTTGTCGCCCTCGAAACCCTGCCCAGCCGGATGCGCTGGTCTTTGTGCACGCGAAAAAGCGTTGACGCAAAATACGTCACAACCCGCTCGGTTGTTCGTCATTAACTACACTACGCTGGGGCATTCTTCAAGGCTTAAAGCGAATGCGCACCCACCAACCCGGCAGCACCGGGATCTGCGTCGTCGCCGTTGATCGCTGATTTCGCAGTTTGGCTCGAATGACCGCCCGATGGGTCGGATGCACAGGCCTTGAAATACCATATCTCGTTACAAACACAAGACTTATCACATCGTCAGACTTCAGCGTGCGGGAGACTCCATTCGTGCAGAATACACGTCTTGTTATGCCGCCCGCCGCAGGGCGGCCGTCAGAACACCGGCGCCGATCAACGCGGTCCCGCCGCAACGATTGAACCATCGGCGCGTACCCGCCCGGCCGATCTTGTCGCGAAGATGACCGGCAAACAGAACGTAGAGGCCGGCAATGATCGTCGGTCCCGGGATCACCAGGACGATTCCCGCAGCCACACAGAACGCCGCCCATACGTGGATACTCATTGACTATCTCCCGGCCTGTCAATCCAG
>CALMMH010000085.1 GCA_937868145.1 uncultured Phycisphaerales bacterium | reverse complement strand
CCCAAATGCTCGGCTCGTGCGGATCGATCACTTCGAACAGATGCGATGGGTACAGATATGGCTTGCCATGGTCGTTCAGCACCCGGTAATCATCCGCCTCGATTCCGATCACGAAATACGGCTGGTCCTCTGTAAGATCGGGGAAGTCAGGATGCTTTTGTTTCAGTTTCACGATCATACGCCTATCACCTTCTTCATCTTGATCTCGAACCTTCCGATCCCATGATGCTCATACCAATGGTACTCGAACCTCTCCCCGCGAATCTCAACTGGCGGACTGCTTCTCTTGGTCCACGCTGAAGGGCTCCCGCCATACTCCTTCAAAAGTCTCTCTAGATCGCGTATGCGTCGGCCTTTGGCGATCACGCGAGACTGAGTGATAAGCTCCTTTGTCAATCCAGGAACATCTGGTTGCCCTCTTTTCATGGCACTCCCTGACATTCGTCTCTTTCACTGGCTGGGAATATGATACCATGGCCCGGCAGGCAGGTCAATGCGACCCAAGCGGACAAAAGAGTTGCATTCTCGGACTGGTTCTGGCAGCATGGTGGTTTGGGTGAACGGGTCTGTTCGCCCGGAAGTATAGTGTAGGGTCGTCCTGCCGTCGCGGACAGGGATGCGACCTGTGATTGAGCCGGTGTGCGTGACACACCCTATGGAGGTTACCGCTTTGAAAGAAGGGGGCGTACCTATGCAGAATCAATCCATTTCAAGACGCCAATTCATCGAACGGACCGCGGCCCTCGCCGGCGGGGTCATGCTCTCGCCGCTGGCAGCGAGGGCGGCGGGCAAGAAAACCGCAGCCGACCAGGTCCCGTTGGGCAAGACCGGTCTGAAAGTCAGCCGGCTGAGCATCGGCTGCGGCACCAGCAGCGGACACGTCCAGCAGCAGCTCGGCGTCGACGGCTTCAACCGCCTGGTCCGCTACGCCTACGACCAGGGCGTCACCACGATCGACATCGCCCAGTCCTATCAGACGCACGCCATGCTCGGGGACGCCATCAAGGGGCTGCCCCGGGAGAAGATTTTCCTCCAGACCAAGATGGGCGGCGTGCCGGAGAATCCCCTGGCGGAGATCGACAAATACCGCAAAATCTACGGCGTCGACTACATCGACAGCCTCCTGGTCCACTGCACGATCGCCCCGAACTGGGAGGAGGAACGCAAGCGCGTCATGGACGCAATGCAGGAAGCCAAGGAGAAGAAGATCATCCTCGTCCACGGCGTCTCCTGTCACAGTTTGCCGGCGCTGAAGCGGTCGGTCGAACTCGATTGGGTGGACATCCACCTGGTCCGCGTCAATCCGCAGGGCGTCGCGATGGACACGCCGCGATCGGACACCTGGAACGCCCCGAGCGACGAGTCGCACGTGCCGGCCGTGATGGAGCAGATCAAGCTCATGAAGGAAAAAGGCCGAGGCGTCATCGGCATGAAAATCATTGGCGAAGGCCGATTCGCCAAGCCCGAGGACCGCGAAAAGAGCATTCGCTTTGCCATGCAGTGCGGCCTGCTCGACTGCGTCACGATCGGCTTCAAGAGCACCGCCGAGATCGACGAGGCAATCCAGAAGATCAACGCCGCCCTGGCGGACGTTGCGTAAGGCAAGTGTGAAGTGTGAAGTGTGAAGTGAAGAGCGTGATTCGCGTCCTGGCACGGACGTAGTTCACGCTCCGCCAAATCGTAAATAGTAAATCGTAAATAGCAGATTCGAGGGGTTTTCCATGAATCGTCGTCATGCCGTTGCCGCCGTCCTGGGTGTTGCCGTGTTGAGCCTTGCCGGGCTGTGTGCCTTTGCAGGCCAGAGCGGCAAGACCGGTCCCGAGTTCCGCAAGCAATTCATCGACAACTTCCACCGCACCGGCCTGAACACCACGCCGGGCGATGCGATGATGCTCCGCATCCTGGTCGAGAGCGCCCGGGCCAAACGGGGCGTCGAGGTCGGCTCGGCAAGCGGGTTCGGCGCCGTCAACATGGGCATCGCCTTCGAGCGGACCGGCGGGCACCTCTGGACCCTTGACCTCGATCCGACCGCAATCAAGGAGACGCGGGAGAACCTGGAGAAGGTGGGGCTGGAAAACGTGGTCACCGCCGTCGAGGGCGACGCGTTGAAGACACTCCCCACGATCGAAGGACCGATTGACTTCGTCTTCATCGACGCCCTGAAGCAGGACTACTTCAAGTACCTCAAGCTCCTCGAGCCCAAACTCTCAGCCGGCGCGGTGGTCGTCGCGGACAACGTGATCCAGTCCGCCAACGCGATGAAAGATTACCTCGACTATGTCCAGAACAGCCCCGACTACGACACCGTGATCATCCGCTCTTCCCTGGAGAAAAACGACGGCATGGCGATCAGCTACAAGATCAAGTAGCTCGCATGCCTGCAAAACCCCGAGGGCCATCCGATTCACCGGGATCGGATGGCCTTTGTTCTCACGTGGCTCGTTGATCCACGGAGCATTGCCTGTCTATTCGTCCGGGGACCGACGATATGGGATGCAGTCTCGGACAGGCTCCAGCCACTCCTTCGACCCCCAGGACCGGCCCGTGCAATCGAGCTGCATGCCCCAGCGTGTCCTCGTGCATCGCGGCGAATTCTCGAATGCGCGCACGCGTGGCGGGGTCGCAAGCAGAGCACTGTCCCCTCGTCTTGAACATGCTGGAGTGGGACATCATGGCCTTCCAGATGTCTGCGAAACGATCCTGATGGATATTACCGAAGGGGAGCGGAATGAACGCACAAGGCGTGACATCGCCGTTCGGCAGAATGTTGACCTTCGTAACGCCCGCTTTGCAGGTCGTCCCTTCCCGCGGGGATTCCATCGTCGTATTGCCGTAGCGGAGCAGTCGCCGCACTTCCTGCCGTTCGGCCAGCGTCAGCACCTGGTCTTCCTGGTCGCTGAATCGTCCGATCGGCACGGGGAAGTTGATCCGCACCACCGAGACTCCGATTTCGTCGCCGAGTTTCACAAGGTCGTGCAGTCCGCCGGACTTGATGAGCTCCCGGCGGGCGACCGTCACGATGCTGCACGGGATGTTGTTGTGGACAAGATAGCGAAGCCCGCCCACCGCCCGATCGAAACATCCCGGATAGCCGCGGAACGCGTCGTGGACCGCCGACGTGGGGCCGTCCAGGGACACCGAGCACCACTGCAGACCCGCCCGCTTGAGCCGAACGACCATGTCCTCCGTCAACAGGATCCCGTTGGAGATCATCCGCACCAGGAGCCCCTGCTCGGATGCATGCGCCACCAGAGGCACAATCTCAGGATGCAGAAGCGGCTCGCCGCCTGAAAAACAGATCTCCACAATCCCCAACCGGGCCAGATCACGGAGGAGCCTCTCGACATCGGCCGCCGCAAGCTCGTCCTCACGATCCTGGGTGGCGGCGAAGCAGTGACCGCAGCAACACTGACATCGATCGGTCAGGCTGATCTCCACGAGGCGAAGCGCGTGTATGCCGAATACACGGGCAGGCAGTAGTTCCCCGACCACAACCCTCGCCATGTAACGGACCTTTTGGGCCGCCGACATACTTCGCAGTCGCTTGAGATTGCGCCAGACCCCCCTGTACATGTAGTCGTTCAGCATATCCCAGCGTTTCCCCCTTGCCCGATAGAGATGAAAGCGCTCCATGTGACGTGGAGTCTATCTCCTGAAGAGCACAGGGTAATCCGCCGCCGACGACGGGCCAATAGGGGATTGCCCCACAATTGGGACCGCCAAAAGACTAGGAATGAGCCCAAGCTCTCGGCCGGCAAGGGGATCGACGCGGACAACGTAATCCAGTCGGCCAAAGCCATGAAGGACTACCTCGACTACGTCCAGACCAGTCCCGACTACGACACGGTGATCATCCGCTCCTCCATGGAGAAAAACGACGGCATGGCGATCCGCTACAAGATCAAGTAGGCTCTCGCACGTTTGGACCAATCAAAGGGCCATCCGGTTCCGCGCAATCGGATGGCCCCTATCGTTTCCGAAGTTGAGAACGCCCACCGGCGATGCTATGCGCGCCCGTAGACCTGAGCCTGCATCGCGATACGCGCGTTCGCGTCCCGGCTATTTCTTCTCTCTCCGAATCCTGCTCTTGACGAGTCCGGCCAGACCGATGCCGAGAAGGACCATCGAAGAGGGCTCAGGAACAGGGGTGAGGTTAAGAGCAACCGAATAGAGGCTTCTCTCATCGGGACCACCACTTTGTTGAATGAAATCAAAGTGGAAGGTGTAGACCCCCGCTGGCTGTGCACCTGGCGCCGAGTCGAATTGCAGCAGATCGGTCCCCGCGCCCCAGTCCGTCAACAGGATGAATTCAACCATCGGACCGCTTGTGGAAGACCCTCTGTGCAGCGAAAAGGGCGCGTAGTCATAAAAGGTCCCACAGGAGTAACTTTCGAGAATGAGTTCTGAGAGAACGGAACCCACAGGCACAGTGAACATGGCGGCGTCTTCATCGTCGTCACTCCAGGATACCCCGATCGATCCGACCACCCGATTACTGCCGACTGTCAGGGCCGGCAGACTCGTCGGGGCCGTACCGTTGTTCGACAGGTCACCGTTGACCGACTCGTCCCAGATCACGGTTCCATGGGATGCGGATGCACATAGCAACACCACGGCGACAAGCAGCGTTCCTCTGATCTGAATGCGACCTTTCATAATCATTCCTCCGAATGTCCTGAACCTCCGATTGCTCGTTTCGGACACTGCCCCCTGTGATCCTCGTTCGCGTGTGACACGAGTATAGCACAACACCCCAATGAACGCAAGACTCTTTGTGTGGACATTCCCCCAAAAAATACACAGCGGCCTTCGGTCGTGTGGGAACTAACACCTCGTCGAATTCCTCACGGTGCATCGGCCCTGTGATCCGCCGCCGGCTTGTCGGCACCCAGGACCAACACCGCGAAAACACGACCAAGAAACGCGATCAGGAGGCGACTACACGATCTTTCTGACATCATCGTCTCTTGTTCTGCCGGGCAATCTGCGCAGACACTGGAGATCAGGTCCACTTCACGCTCCCGAGAACTCGCGTCTTCTCGGCGAGGCTGAAGATCGTCCTTGCGTTGTTGTGCATGATCGGATCGATCAGATCCATCGCGTCCGACTGGGTCAGCCAGCCTTCTTCGACCAGCTCGCTCAGAGCCAGCGCGATGCCCCGCCGGGCGATCGTGGCGTGGCCCAGGACCGGCTCGACCGGGATGTAGTCGCCGCCGAAGGGGAGGATCTTGTTGGCCGGGATCGTGACCAAGCACTTCTTCAGGAAGTCCTTGGCCGCCACCGGATTGATGATCCAGGACCAGCACATGTCGACGTAGGCGTTCGCGTAGTGCTTGGCCCCCGCGATCAGGTCCTCGTAGTGCGGATAGCAGATGTGCATGAAGACGAACCGCGTCTCGGGAGATCGGCGGCACACGTCCGTGACCGAACCGGCGTTGTGCGAGAGACGTTCGAGCGGCATATAGTTTTGGCCCGCGTAGTACCCCGTGTGCAGCTTCACCGGCAGCTTGTGCTTTGTCGCCGTGTTCACCGCCTGCCAGAACAGGTGGTCCTCCAGGGCCTTCTTCTCATCGCCGGTCAGGGGGTCGTTCGCCAGTCGCTTCCTGAAGCTCCCCTCGACCTTCTCCGCCGGGACCTGATCGTAATTGATGTCCCGGTGGTACGCGTCCTGCGATTTCACCGCGACCGCGTACTTGCCGTACTTGTCGAACCACCAGTCGATCACCCGGTGCCAGTCGGCCAGCGAGCGGACCTCGATGCCGGTCGGCTTGCCGACACCGTCGAAGTTGGGACCCACGTGCATGCCGAGAATGCTGATGTCCTGCATCAGCAGCGTGGGCATGTCCGACTCGCCGAACGGAGCGCCCAGACTGTTCACCTGGCACGACTCGATCTTGCCCAGCTCGCAGAGGATTCGCCGATAGAAGCCCGGCTTCCGCGTCCGCTCGTAGCCATCCTGGACCTTTTTGACCGTCGCGGCGGACAGATCGTCCACGTCGTAGAGCCGCCGCATGGCAATTCGCACCGCCTGGCCATAACCGGTGTTCTTGACCGCGGGCCAGTAGGGCTCGATCAGCTTCCACTTGTCGACCGGGTCGGTCTTGTCCGAGAAGAACCGGTCGTACGCCTCGCCCGACAGGCCTGCCACGACCAGATCGGAATCCAGGTAGTGGCTCAGCAGCAGGCTCCAGTCGTCGGCATCGACGCGAGGCTTCGATTCCCCAGGTAATCGGTCCTTTTCCTCCATCAGATGTTCATGCGTGTCGATCAGCGGCGTCTCGAACACCTTCTTGAAGATAGCCCGATTGATACGTCCATCCGGGGCGCCGTCGAGGGGCGTTTTCTCGGACGCTTTCGCGGGCACGCCGTCCCCCGAACCGAGTACCGCCGCAGTGCCGAACGCACCCAGACTTTGGAGTGTGTCACGTCTCGAAATTCCCGTCTTGTCCGCCATACGCTTTCCTCCCAAATTTCGTCCCCAGCCCGCCGGAAACAGCAAGTCCCAAGGACAGACGCCCCCTACGATACCGGATCGCCGCCCGGGATGCAACGCCATCGCGTTCGTAGTGTGCCCGCAAGGGCATATCACTACAAACGGGGAATCACCCGGATTGCACCGGCTTGTGTAATCTGCTATTCTGTGGCCCGAATCGATGAGCAGGTCGCACCTTCCTGCGGTTGGGGCGGTCGGCGGATATACGAAGCTGTGAATGAGAGGGCATCCGATGAACAAAACCATCCACGCGTTGTCGATCTCTGTTCTCGTACTGGCGGTGTTCGCCGGCGGCGTCTATGCGGGCCAAGCTCAGGACTGCTGGCCTGCATGGCGGGGGCCGCTCGCCTCCGGCGTCTCGCCCACGGGCAACCCGCCGCTGACCTGGAGCGAGACGCAAAACATCCGCTGGAAGGTCGCAACACCGGGCAAAGGGACGTCCAGCCCGATCGTCTGGGTCGACAGGATCTTCTTTCTGACCGCCATCGAGACCGACCGCGTGGGCCAGCCGCCGGCGACCGCACCCCAAACAGACCCGAACGCTCCGGCCCCCTTCCACGGCGGCAAGACCCCCAAGAACGTATACAAATTCGACCTGGTCTGCCTGGACCGCGCCACGGGCAAGACCCTCTGGCAGAAGACCGCCCGCGAGGAGGTCCCCCACGAAGGGCACCATCCAGACCATGGCTTCGCCTCGTATTCCCCGATTACCGACGGGACATGCGTCTGGGCGTCCTTTGGCTCCCGCGGCGTTCACTGCTACGACGTCAACGGCAATCACAAATGGAGCCGCGACCTGGGCCGGATGAAGTCAAAAATGATGTTCGGCGAAGGCAGCTCCCCCGCCCTGGCCGGCGACGCCCTGATCGTCGTCATGGACCAGGAGGACGACTCGTTCATCTACGCCCTGAACAAGAACACAGGCGAAACCCTCTGGAAACAGCATCGCGACGAAGACACGTCCTGGGCCACGCCGGCGATCGCCGACGTGAACGGCAAACTCCAGGCGATCGTCAGCGCCACCAAGCTCATTCGCAGCTACGATGTCGCCACGGGCGATCTGGTCTGGCAATGCGGCGGCCAGACGCAGAACGTCATTCCCACCCCGATTGTCTCGGACGGTCTGGTGTTCTGCACCAGCGGCTTTCGAGGCAGCGAACTCCAGGCGATTGAGCTGGGCCACACGGGCGACCTGACCGATACAAAGGCGATCCGCTGGCAGGTGAGCAAAGCCACGCCGTACGTCCCCTCGCCCATTCTCTACGAGGGCAATCTCTACGTCTGCTCGATGAACAAAGCGGCCATCTCCTGCTATCACGCCCCAACGGGCCGACTCAACTTCTCCCAGGAGAATCTCGACGGCGTCAAGGACATCTACGCCTCGCCGGTGGGCGCCGCCGGCCGGGTTTACTTCGTCGGCCGCAAGGGCACCACGCAGGTGATCGCCAACTCCGAGAAGTTCGAGATCCTGGCCACGAACGTCCTGGCCGACGAGTTCGACGCCTCCCCCGCCGTCGCAGGCGATCAGATCCTCCTCAAGGGCAAGAAGAGCCTCTACTGTATCCGCCTCCCGTAGTCGTTCCGACAAATCACCAGAGGGGCCGCGGGTCATGAATACCCCCCCGGCCCCTCATTTCACCGTCATCCATCGCCAATCAGATCACCCGGCGTCTGCACAAACACCCGATGAGACCCGTACCCATACTGACGAGCACAAGTGCACCGGGAACCGGCACCGACGACACGGGATTCGTATGCGGATCGGCTGGCGGGACATATCCAAAGCTGCCGCCAAAACCGTCCGATGCCAGGCTCGTGGGGGTCCACATGTCCGACGTAAAGACATAGGAATCCCCGAAGTCCATCTCATAAACCACGGTTCCATCCATGAATGACTGAGTTGCATAGTGCTGAACCCAGTAGGTCAACTCATCGAAGGTAATATACCCATCCTCGTCCAGGTCGGCGAACAGATACCCGTCGGAGTCGAAACTGAAGGCATCCACGAGAGCGGAGCCGAAATAGGGCAGGCCGCTCGCACCGTTGAACCACCCGTACTGGTCTTCCGCCGAGGCTGCGAACAGTGAGGTATTCGTGAGTTTCTCAAGGTCGCCGCCATCCAGAGGATTGTTGTTTCCCCAGAATCCACCTGAATGGCATGCATCCAGCATCACCCACTTCTCCACCTGTTCGAGCCCTGCGAAGTAGTCCTTGAAATCATCGTCGGAAAGATAGTATCCCAGGGACAGCACTTCGTCGCCGGGGCTGAGCGTCGTCTCGGTGCCCGACGCGTAGGAACCTCCGTGCGAAATGGAGTAGACCATCAGTTTGTCGTCCGGTCCCATCTTAGCCCCGAGATCCACGATGGCTTGCTGCACCTGGGTCTGTGTCAGGCCCCCGTCGGCCATGTTGCCCGTCAGCACCGTGCCCTCCTTGAAGTCGGCCAGGTTTGCCGAGACGACGTTGTAGAGGTTCTGCGCCTGCAGGTCGCCTCGGAGCGGATCCTGTTCAATCCCGAGGAATAGCCCGTAGATGCCCGGCCTCTCTTCGAGTGGTCCTGCGCCGAGGAAGTCGCTCAGATAGACAGTGCTGTCAAAAATGTGATCCGAAGCATCGGCCACGGCGAATTCGATGCTGTAGTTCTGGCCCTTGGCAACCGTAGCCGTGGTCTGTAGAAGTCCCGTAGTGCCATCGAGTTCAGTCCCCGGGGTATCTGACATCCAGGCGGCGTTTACCGTGATAGGATGCCCCGTGTTGTCGAAGCTCAATTGGGTCTTCGTACCTTTCGAGTCGGTCAGCCACGCACCGAAGGCATCATTGAATTGCGATCCCACATATTCGGCGTACTCATCCGTTCCGTAGAGGAAGTCGAACGAGATCTGGTTGGACATGGCCGTGAAATCAAACCCGAAACTCATCGCATCGTATGTCGGGTATCCTGTCAGAGCACTCAACCCCGCGTGGCCTGGTGCTCCGAAGTCAGTGCTGAACGAGCCGGAGGTGTTCGGGCCGTCGCTGTAGTTGCTGACGTTGCCCGACGAGATAGCGATGCCCGAATCCAGTCCCCATAAACCACTGGTGTTCGTATAAACCCCAATCGCGTTGCTGGGTCCATAGAAGTATGGATTTGAGGCACTACCGCTTCCGAGAAGCCAATTCAGCAGAACGTCGGTATCGTTTTGGACCGTCACCTCCAAGGCAAATACTCTCCCGCCGCACGATAGAATCGAAAGAACTGCCAGACATATCGCGAAATGCTTGTACCACATGCTCCTCCTCCAATCTTTTGCTCTTTGCAGGCACATACACTGCGATCACTTGCCCCCACGGCCTCCCTGTTTTTGGGAATATGTACTCCAAGCCCAACACAATAGGCTCGGACTTCTTCGCATCACCTCCTTCCCTTGTAAGGAATAATCAGCTGCTATCGTACGTTGCCCGCGTCCATCCAAACACCCAAGATACACTCGCCCACACGGGTATAGAATCAGCCCAAGCCCAATACCCGGAAGACATCCTTTTCCTCCATGTTGCGGAAATGCCCAGGCGCAAACCCGGAAAGCAGATTATCAACTACCAGAACAAAAGACGCCACCGATCCTCCATGACCACCAAACTAGGGATTATTACGACTCGATACGCCTGCGCCAATCCGTACAACTACGTATTTTTTACATCTTTGACGGGGCTTCAGTTCCCGGAGACGACGGATCTTTGGGCCACAGCCAACGGACCAGCACATAGCTCACGAGCGAGGCGATGGTCGCCAGAATGAGGCAGCCGGTCCACAGGCAGAACGAACCCACGATGACCTTCGACCGCGTGCCTTCTCCGTAGGCGG
>CALMMH010000084.1 GCA_937868145.1 uncultured Phycisphaerales bacterium | reverse complement strand
CGAACTGTCTTGCGAAGGCGGCGTTTTCGGAGATCTGGTCGCGGTAGCGGGGGTACATGCCGACGATGACCGCGTCGATGGGCTTGAGGCGCTCGAAGGCGAACTGGAACGCCGTCTGCACCGCCTGGGGGTCATCGCATTTGCGGCCAGCCGCGAGGATCTTGAAGCCCAGACATGGTTGCTTGACCTGCCGGGCGACCTCGGTCATCGCCATGGGGTCGGAGGCGAAGAACCCGTGGTCCTTCGGCATCGCATCGGCGGGCGGCATCTTGGCCTTCTCCTCCTCGGACCTCGTCAGGTTGTGGAAGCACGTCATGAAGAAGTCGACCTGCCAGCCTTCGTCGGCGATTCGCTTGATGCAGTCGGGATTGTGGGCCGAGACTCCGGCCAGGAGGCCTGCGTCGCGCGCGCTTTTGACAAAATCGTGGACCTGCTCGCTCTTGCCCTGGCGAAACAGCGAGTCGGTGACCCCGCCGTGATGGACGATCGCGATGGGTTGCGTGTCCCGGATCACCTGCTCGATCCCGCTGCCAGAATGCAGGCAGATGAATTGCATCTTCGATCCTTGCTCCCGCAAGGTCCGGATGATGCCGCTCATCAACGCCGGATCGTGGAATTGGTGCGTGTTGATCCCCGCGCGTTCGCAGTGGAGGAGAAACTCCACGACTCGCTCGCGCGTGAAGTACTCGCGCATCTCCTGATCCATGGAGGAACCCAGATAGGAGTATCCGCCGATGGGATTGGCGCCCACGATCAGCCGGGTGACCTGGTGATCGCCCAGTCGAATCGTCGGCAGCAGCGGTCCGGCTGATTCGGCGGTCGCCGGCGAAATTTCCTGGGCTTGAGACGTCATGCCGCCGGCCAAGGCCGATCCGGCGACGCCCAGTGAAAGCTGCCAAAGAAACTCCCGTCGTGAAGTGCCGTTCGCATCGTGTTCATCCGAGTGCATACTAACCTCCCGAGGACGATTGGAGCTGTTCGGCGCATTCCTGAGAACCATCTCTCAGTTTCCAAGTCCGTTACGATCGACTTCTGCAATCATATGTCAACAATCAACCATCCCCGATCATTCCCACTCGATCGTGGCGGGAGGTTTGCTGGAGATGTCGTAGACGACCCGATTGACGCCTCGGACTTCGTTGATGATTCGGCTGGAGATCGTGCCGAGAACTTCGTGCGGGATTTTGGAGAAGTCGGCGGTCATGAAGTCCGTCGTTTCCACCGCGCGGACTGCGACCACGTTCTCATAGCTTCGCTCGTCGCCCATCACGCCCACCGTCGAGACCGGGACCAGGACCGTCAAGGCCTGCGAGATCTGGCGATACAGACCCGCCGCTTTGATCTCGTCGATCAGGATTTCATCCGCCGCACGGAGGACCTCCAGACGCTCGGGGGTGACTTCGCCGATCACGCGGACCGCCAGGCCCGGGCCGGGGAAGGGGTGACGCCAGACGATGTCCTCCGGCAGGCCGAGGTATTCGCCCACCTGGCGAACCTCGTCTTTGAAGAGGTCTCGCAGGGGCTCGACCAGCTCGAAGCCCAGCTCGGCGGGCAGGCCGCCGACGTTGTGGTGCAGCTTGATGTTGGCGGCGGGGTTCCCGTCTTTGGAGCCCGACTCGATCACGTCCGGGTACAGCGTGCCCTGGGCGAGGAAGCGGGCGTTCTCGATCTTGGTTGCCTCGGATTTGAAGGCTTTGATGAACTCGGCGCCGATGATCTTTCGTTTCTTCTGCGGGTCCGTGACGCCCGCCAGGCCTGCGAGGAACTGCTGGGACCAGTCGACGACGCGCAGATTCATGTGGAAGTGGTCGCCGAAGGTAGCGACGATGCTCTCCCGCTCGTTGCGGCGGAGCAGGCCGTTGTCCACGAGGATGCAGACGAGTTGCTCGCCGATGGCCTGGTGGAGCAGCGATGCGACGACGGAGGAATCGACCCCGCCGCTGAGGCCGCAGATGACCTTGGCGTCGCCGACCTGCTTGCGGATCGCGTTGACCGTGTCGGCGACGAAATCGCTCATCTTCCAGTCGCCGGTGCAGCCGCAGATGTCGTAGAGGAAGTTTTTCAGGACGACCTGGCCCTTGGGCGTGTGGCTGACTTCGGGGTGGAATTGAACGCCGAAGAATTTCTTTGTGCGGTGCCTCACCGCGGCGTAGGGGCAGGTCTTCGTCGAAGCCAGGGTGACGAAGTCGTCGTCCAGATTGCCGACCTGGTCGCCGTGGCTGGCCCAGATCGGCGTCTCGTCGGGCAACGTGGCGAGCAGATCGATTTTGTCCCGAATGGACAGCGTGGCCCGGCCATATTCTCGGCTCTTGGCGGGGATGACCTTGCCGCCGAGGATTTGGCAGCCGAGTTGCATGCCGTAGCAGATGCCGAGGATCGGAACGCCCAGGTCGAAGATTCGTTCGTCGCATCGCGGTGCGTTGGGCTGGTAGACGCTGGCCGGCCCGCCCGACAGGATGATGCCCTTGAGCGGCATCTTGGCCAGCTCCTCAGCGGGAGTTCCGGCCCGGCAGATGCGGGAGTAGACGTTCTGCTCTCGCACCCGGCGGGCGATCAGTTGGCCGTACTGGCTGCCGAAATCCAGGATGGCGATCATTTCGCGAATCATAGAAAGAACCTTATCAAACGAAAGAGAAGAGGACCCGATTGACCTCGTTGACCCCATTGACTGAAGGACGTCTTTTCGTCAATGGGGTCAATCAGGTCAATGAGGTCCCTTCTTCCTGTCAGTCTTCGAACGGCAAGCTGGCCGAGTAATTCGGGGCTTCCTTGGTAATCTGTATGTCGTGCGGATGCGATTCGTTCATCGACGCCGAGCTGACGCGGACAAATTTGCCCTTGCTCAGCAGATCTGGAATGCTCCGGGCGCCGCAGTAGCCCATGCCGGCCCGCAGGCCGCCGACGAGCTGGTAGACGAAGTCGCTGAGCGTGCCGCGGTAGGGGACCCGGCCTTCGACGCCTTCGGGAACGAGCTTGCCGACCTCGGTCTTGCTGTTCTGGCCGTAGCGTTCGGCCGAGCCCTTGACCATGGCGCCGAGCGAGCCC
>CALMMH010000083.1 GCA_937868145.1 uncultured Phycisphaerales bacterium | reverse complement strand
ATTTTGAACCGTCACCTGCTGGCTGAAAGCGGAGAAGTCGCTGAGAGCGGCCCTGTTGGCGCCGATGGGCGGGGAGAACGTGAGGCCGTCCAAGTCGTCCAGGTCGTCATAGGTCGAGACGCTCGTCTCCTCAGGCCCCCAGGTGGGACTGCTCGCCGCGGGCTCCACGACCGACAGCATGGCCGTCATTTCCCGGATCTGCTCGGCCAGGAACTCGGCCGTGGACTGGTCGGTTCCCGCGCCGTTGGCCATCGTCAGCGTGCCGTTGGCGGCCACCAGGGCCGCGACCGCCAGACCGACCAGGATCGCCGCGATCAACACCTCGATCAGGGTGAAACCCTCGGTTGATTTTCGATTGTTGATTGTTGATGTTTGATTTCTCATCTTTGGTTCTCAATGCAATACTCTGGCCGCACCACCCACTTCACACTTCAAACATCAAATTTCACACTTGTCTTTCACTTGCCCGAAACCAGGCTGGACATCTTGAAGATCGGCAGAATGATGCTCATCGCAATGAAGCCGACGAGACATCCCATGCAAACGATCATGAGCGGTTCGATCATCGAGGTCACCGCTTTGATTGTGGTCTTGAGCTCGCGGCCGTAGAAGGCGGAGATGTCCCGAAGGACCTCCGCCATGTTGCCGGAGTCTTCGCCGCTGCGAATCATCTGGATGACGCTGTTGGGCATCAGCTTGGACTGGGCCAGGGCCGAGGCCACCTTTTTGCCCTGCCGGACCTCCTCGTAGACGTACAGCCACATGTTCTTGTAGAGAATGTTGCCCGAGATGTGGGCCGTGATCGAGAGCGTGTTGAGAATCGGCACGCCCGCCCGGGTCAGCACGCCCATCGTGTGCAGGCCGCGGGTGATGTAGAGGCTCCGGCACAGCGTGCGGATCAGCGGCAGCACCAGTTTGGTCTTGTCCCACCACAGACGTCCGACGGTCGTGTTGATGAAGTAATAGAAGCCCCAGAGGCCGGCTCCAATCCCGGGAATGATCGCGAACCACCAGTGGCGAAGGAAGGCGCTGGACGCCATCAAGACGATGGTCGGCATCGGCAGCAGGTTCTCCTTGCCCCGGAAGATGGTGGTGAACCGCGGCAACACGAAACACAGCAGGAAGACGGTCACGCTGACCGCCATGACGGCAATGATCACCGGATAGACCATCGCGCCTTTGACCTGGGACCGCGTCTCGGCCTCCTGGTCGAGGTACTCGGCGAGTTTCTGCAGCATGTCGCTCAAGGAACCGGACACTTCCGCGGCCGCCACCATGTTGATGTACAGGTTGTTGAAGACCTGCGGGTGTTCCGCAAGCGACTGGGAGAAGCTGTTGCCCTCTTCGATGTGGACCTTCAGATCATGGATCACATCTTTGAATTTCTGGTTGTCCTGCTGGCTGCCAATCCCCTCCAGCGTGTCCTGGAGACTGATGCCGGCGCGAACCATGACGGCCAACTGGCTGGTGAAATGAAGAATGTCCTTGCGACTGGGCCCGAATTCGAGGCGAAATCCCCGCAGCTTGTTCATGACGGAGGCATTACCGCCGGAGCCGCTTTCGGCCTGAACCACGCTGCGGTCGCCGTCGGCGACGCCGCGATGACTCGCCCCTTGCCAACTCTCGGAAGCGGTTGATTCTTCATGTCTTGCGATCGTCTGTGTTGCCATTCGTGTTCTCCGTGTGCACAATCCGCCCGAACGTCAGGAGAGGACAGAACGCCATCCCCCGATGGGTCCGCGGTGCTCTTCGGATCAATCCAATCACTTGAAACTCGCAGCCGGCCCCGTGTCCGGTTGCCCCCATGTGCTTGCCGCGCCGCAGATCCGGCACGGGCTCGGCCGCTACCGGGCGGCCCCAACCGTCGCCTGCGAGGCATCGATCTTGCCCGCGGCGACCAGTGTCTTTTCCATTTTGCCGGGATTGCTCGACCGCACAATCGCCTCGTCGCGGTCAATGAACCCTTTGAAGTACATCTCGGCGATGCTGTTGTCCATGCTCTGCATGCCCAGCCGCCGGGAGGTTTCGATGATGTTCGGAATTTCGTAGATCCGGTTCTCGCGAATACAGTTGCGGGTCGCGGAGGTGCACAACAGGATTTCGGTGCACGGAACCATGCCCGGCTGGTCGATCCGCTTGAACAGAGTCTGGGAGATCACCGCCTGCAAGGTGTTCGCCAACATGGTCCGGATCTGGTTCTGCTGGCCGGACGGGTAAATATCGACGATACGTTCGATGCTCTGCGAAGCGTTGATCGTGTGCAACGTGCTCAGGACCATGTGGCCGGTTTCGGCGGCCGTGATCGTGAAGCTGGTCGTTTCCAAGTCTCGCATTTCGCCGACCATGATGATGTCCGGGTCCTGACGCAACGCATGGCGAAGGCCCGAGGCGAAGTTCGGCGCGTCCGAGCCGATTTCCCGCTGCTCGATCATGCACTTCTCGTTTTCGAGGTTGTACTCGACCGGGTCCTCCAGGGTGATGATGCGTTTGCTGTACCGCGAGTTGATCAACCCGATCATGGCCGCCAGCGAGGTGCTTTTGCCCGAGCCGGTGTGCCCGGTGACCAGGACCAGCCCGCGGGGCAAATCCGTCAGCTCTTTGACGATCGGCGGCAGGTGCAGATCGTCGATCGTGTGCACCTGGTTGGGAATCACACGGAAAGACAAGGCCACGGTGTCCCGCTGGTAGTGGGCGTTGACGCGGAACCGGTGCCCGCCGGAGATCTGCGTCGAGAAGTCCAGGTCGCGATTCTCGTCGTACCGTTTCATCTTTTCCGGCCCGACCATGGATTGGAGCATCGCCCGGGCCTCCTGGTTCGTCACCGGAGGGCAATCCATATCGATCAGCTCGGTGTCCTTTCGCAACACCGGCGGCATGCCCACGTTGATGTGCACGTCGCTGGCCTTGTTCTCGATGGCCGCTTCCAGAATGGTCTTGATGTCGATCATAGGCGAAACCGCTCCGTGATCTGCTGTCGCAGACTCAGTTCATATTCTCAGTGAACTCTTCATCCTCGCTCTGCCCGTACATCTCGGTCACTCGGAGGACTTCTTCGATCGTGGTGATCCCCTGCTTGACCTTCTTCATGCCGTCGTCGAAGAGGGTGTCGCGGCCGCTCTCGCGGAACGCGCGACGCATGCTGTTCACCGATGCGTCCCGGTTGATCATTTCGCGGAACTTGTCGTCGAGAATCAGCAGCTCGAAGATGCCGGCTCGGCCGACGTATCCGGACCCGCGGCAGGCGTCGCAGCCCTTGCCGTGAACGAGATCTTTCGGATTGATGCCCGTTCGTTCGAAGTATTTCTTGAGCCGCTCGGGGCCCTCGTAGGACTCCTTGCACTTGGGGCAAACCCGCCGGACCAGACGTTGGGCCAGCGCCGCGTTCATCGAGGCCGCAAGCAAGTACGGCTCGATGCCGATGTTGACCAATCGGGTGACGCTGCTGGCCGCGTCGTTGGTGTGGAGGGTCGAGAGGACCAGGTGGCCCGTCAAGGCGGCCTGCACCGCGATGCGGGCGGTCTCGTTGTCGCGGATTTCGCCGACCATGATCACGTCGGGGTCCTGCCGCAACAGGCTTCGCAGCGCCGCCGCGAAAGTCATGCCGGTCTTCTCGCTGACCTGGACCTGGTTGCAGAAATCCAGCTCGTATTCGACCGGGTCTTCGACCGTCGAAACGTTGAGCTTGTCGCCATCCATCTCGCCCAGGGCCGAGTACAGGGTCGTGCTTTTGCCCGAGCCCGTCGGACCGGTCACCAACAGGATCCCGTGCGGCAGTTTCACCTGGTCGCGGAAGACCTCGCAGACGTCCGGCTCCATGCCCATGTACTCCAGCCCGTGCCGGATGGACTTGCTGTCCAGAACACGAATCACGGTCTTCTCGCCGTGGTTGGTGGGCAGCGTGGAGACGCGCAGGTCGATGGCCCGGTTCCCGACGATGGCGGACACTTTGCCGTCCTGCGGCAAACGCCGTTCGGAGATGTCCAGGTTGGCCATGATTTTGATGCGGGACACGATCGCGGGATGCATCTTTTGCGGCGCCTGCATCGCTTCGAAGAGGACGCCGTCGATGCGGTAGCGGATCTTCGTCTGCTTTTCCTTGGGCTCGATGTGGATATCGCTGGCCCCTTCGCGGACCGCGTTGCTGATGAGGTAGTTGACGAACTTGATGACCGGGGACTGGCCGGCCATTCTCTCGAGGTCTTCGGAGACGTCCTCGATGTCCTGGACGACCTCGACCTCGGTCATGTCGCTGATGATCTCTTCGATGGCGCACTCGGCGGGCTTCTCCTGGAGGGCCTCGCACACGGCGACGATGTCTTCCGGCGCGCAGACCACGACGCGCAGATCGCTGCCGGTCTGGCGCTTCACGTCCTCGATGGCGAAGACGTTCGTGGGCTCGCTCGTGGCGACGACCAGCTTGTTGCCGTCGAACCCGATCGGGACCACGTTGCTCCTCTGGATGAAGTCCGCGTCCAGCTTGACGAAGGCCGTCTTGTCCACGTCCTGGGGCGTGATCCGCCGGAACTCCATGCTGTTGAGCTTGGCTTTCGCCTCGAGCACGTCGTTGGCGCCGACCACTCCGTCCTTGAGCAACGCCGTCGTCGGATCGACGCCGGGCTTGCTCAGGGTTTCCCGCCGCAACCGGCCGTACTGCTCGTCGGTGATCTTTTTCATTTCGAGCAGGACGTCGACCACGTCGCGTACATGCGTGCGGCTCGTCGGTTCAGGAGAATAGAGGTCGCACAGTCCCCGCACTTCGGCATCGTCGGGGTAGATCGGAACTGCCGCCGGCAGACCGGACCCCGGGCGACTCGACGGCGAGGGGACTTTGACCTTCTCTTTTGGGGATAGGAATCTCAACATTATTCAGACAGCTTCAAAGTGATTTTCATATCTTCGGCTTGCGCCACGTCCTGGCCCGAGGCGTCCCCGGGCGACCAGACCA
>CALMMH010000082.1 GCA_937868145.1 uncultured Phycisphaerales bacterium | reverse complement strand
GGTGGATCCGGCCAAGCTGCCGGCCCCCTTGCAGGATCCCAACGATCCCTACTCCTGCTTCCTTCGGAACGGCATGCTCCTCCAGGGCTCCACCGGCATGACCAGCGAGTTCTTCCCGGAAGAGAGCCAGAAGATGCTCAGCGACCTGATCACGGACATCCGCACCTTCATCGGCAACGCCAACGACATCCTCGGCGATCCGAACAACAAGAAGAACATCAAGACAACGATGGCCAACCTCACCGACGCCACGGGCAGCCTGACGGTCGCCCTGAAGGAAGCGACGCAGACGATGCAGGACGCCAGGAAGACCCTGGAAGATTTCCGCACGCTCGCCTCGACCGGAACCGAGACGCTCAAGAGCGCCGACGCCAAGGCCGAGAAGCTCGTGGTGGCGATGCTCAACACCAGCACCGAGCTGAGCAAAACGGTCTCGCAGATGCGGCTGGCGATGGAGAAGGTCAACAACGGCGAAGGCACCGCCGGCCGGCTCATCAACGACGGCCGGCTCTACGAGAGCCTCCTGGAGAACACGAACCAACTGAATGTGCTCCTGAAGGACTTCAAGGATCTGATCGACAAGATCAGCGAGAAAGGCATCCGATCGATCTACTGACGAAGGCGCTTGCTCGACCGCAATCGTCGCGCATCTCGTTCACTGTTTCCCGATCGATTCATAGGCCGGATTGGGGACAGGCAGCTTTGCGTGCGTTCGGTCCAACCAGCCCTGCAATTCGGAACTCAGTTCCCGAACCTTCTCGGGCATCGCGTCCGAAAGGTCCGCCTTCTCAGAGAGATCGTTCTTGAGGTTGAACAGTTCGAATTCGCTGCCCTCGTACCGCTTGATGAGCTTCCAGTCACCGACGCGGACGACGCTGTAGGGGACGACGTCGGACCCGCGATAATGCGGGAAGTGCCAGAAGAGCGATTTGCGATCGAGCGGCGCCGTCCCGTTGGAACGCAGATGCCCGACCAGCGAGACGCCGTCGATTTCCCGGTCCGTTGGAGCCGCCGCCCCGGTGATTTCGCAGATCGTGGGGAAATAGTCCACGCTCGTCACCGGCTCGCTGCTGACGCTTGCGGCCCTGACGACGCCGGGCCACCGCACGATCAGCGGTTCGCGGATGCCTCCCTCGTATGGATATCCCTTGCCCGACCGCAACGGCGCGTTGTTCGTGATCGGCAGCAGGCCGCCGTTGTCGCCCGTGAAGAAGATCACGGTGTTTTGAGCCAGATCCAATTCCTCCAGCGTCGCCATAATCCTGCCCACCGCGTCGTCCACGCTCTCGACCATTGCGGCGTACGTGGCGTTCTTCTGCTGGGTCGGCGTTTTGGCCTGGTATTTCGCCACGATCTCGGGCTTGGCCTCGATGGGCGTATGCACGGCGTAATGGGCCAAGTTAAGAAAGAACGGTCGGTCCCGATGGTTGCGGATGAACCGGACCGCCTCATCCGCCTCCCGGTCGGTCAGATACTCGCCCGTCTTGCGGGGCGGCAGCGTGGAGATGTCGCCTTGCCCTTTCCGCTCGTAAGGATCGAAATAGGTTGGAGGTTGGCCGTAGTCGCAACCGCCGATATTGAAATCGAAGCCCTGCCTGTCCGGATACCAGTCGTCCGCGCCGAGGTGCCACTTGCCGATGTGACAGCTCACGTAACCCGCCGGCTTGAGCGCCTCGGCGATCGTGACTTCGTCGAGTTCCATCCACAAAGCGTTCGGAGGGCAGAGCAGCTTCTGCTTGCTGCCGCCGACATATTCCGTCGGGTTCCGCTTGTCGTCGGGGATCTTGCCGCCCTGGAAGCGGGAGCGAATCCAGTCGGTGACGCCCAGGCGGGCGGGGTATCGACCGGTCATAATCGCAGCCCGGGTGGGCGAGCAGACGGCGCAGGCCGCGTAAGCATCGGTAAAACGCATGCCCTCGGCGGCGAGCTTGTCGATGTTCGGCGTCTCGTAGAAGCGGCTGCCGTTGCAGCCGACGTCCGCCCAGCCCAGGTCGTCAACGAGAATGAAAATCACATTGGGTTTTCGCGGCGTCGACCGGGCCGAAACAGCGGCGGTTGCCGGTCCGGCACCCAGGAAGACCACGCCCGCGCCCACGGCCTTGAGAAAGCCGCGTCGACTGATCTGTCGTCTGCTCATGGAGCAGCCTCCATCCTCAGAAGCGACGAACCTCTAGTTCGCCTTGTCCGCAATCACAACAGTCTGATTCATCGCGGGGGCCGTCGCGGGAAAACGGATCGCGTTCCCGCCCGCCGAAGCCTGAACATAGTACTCGAAATCGCCGCCGGCGATCCCATCGCCGGGAATCGCTGCGATGTAGACGCCACGGGCCACGTGCTCCAGAGGAGTCTCAGAGAACTTGCCGTCGCCGAGTGGCCGCCAATGCAGAAGGGGCGAAGAAGCCCGCCCGATGACGATCACCTTCAATCGCAGATCCTCTCCCGCGGTAAGACTCGTGCGCACGGTGGGCACGATCAAACGGGCCGGCCCCTCGTACGAATCCGACGGCTCGGCCTCGGCCGACAACGGCTCGCCCAGAATCTCAACCAATTCCTTTCCCGGCTTCGTGAGCAACCCCGGCAGCAGATGCTGCTGCCAGTTGGCGATCGTCCCCATACCGCCGGCGGTGGTGATCGTCGCCAGGAGCAACTCGTGTACTTCCGCAACCTGCTTGACCAGTTCCTTGCGAATCGGCAGGGCCTTCTCTCTCGCCATTTGCTTCTGCTTGTCGCGATTCTCCTGCTTCCTGGCCTGCTCCATCGCAGCGTTGAACCGAGCCCAGGTGCAATTGACCCTCCCCACCGCTCGGAGATACCGCATCGTGTTGAGCCAGTAATCGAAGCGCTCCAAATTGCCCGCTCCGATCACCTTCGATCGAAGGCCGGCCAACTCTTCCACGAAGGCGTACTCCCCCTCGACCTCGCTCCAGGGCCTCGGGTCGGGCGCAATTCCGCCGGGGCCATCAACCCAGGTCGAAGGTCTCGGCAGATAGGCATCCCGCTTGTGGCCGATGCCCATATCGGGACCACCATCGAGCCTGGTGAAAATCTTCGCTGCCGCTTCGCCCGCCGCATCGCCGAACTCGGCCTTGGCCCAGTCGAGATAGAAATCGTCACAGGGCAAGTCTCGCGGACGCGCATCGGCGTCGGACCGAGCCAGATCGGCTTCGTAGTCTTCGACCGCGAGGCCGCCGCAATTGATCCTGCGGACGACGCCGTTGCCTTCAACCGCAATCGCCGCGACGCAGGGGAACTCGACGATGCTGTCGAACTGGATTTCGAGAATGCCGTTGGCGACCTGGACGCCGGGGAAGGTGTAATCCAATGCCCGATTCTTTCCGACCGCCTCAAAGATGTCGAGCTTGTCGATCACCTTGCGGCCCTGAAGCGTCACGCCGAAGACCCGTTTGCCGGCCTGGCCGTAGTGCGGCTCGCAGAACTGCAATCGCACGGCGTAGGTCCCGTTCGGCATTTTCAGTCGGTAGGCTCTCATGCCATAGGTGACCGTCTGATACAGGGCATCCCGTTCGGTATCGGCGATCGCGTTGCTGGGAAACGCGGCAACCTCGCCGCCTTCTCGGCCTTCCGTTCGCTGCGGATCGGGGATGGGCATCTCCTTGCCCAGATAAGGATTCCAGGGCTTCTGATCCCAGGCGGCTTTGGCCAAAGCCGAGACGTTCGGGCCCAGAACCCGCGTTCGCCAGTGGATACCGAGCAGGCCGGAACAACCATAGGCCAAGGCGTCCGCGGCGTCGCGCCGCATCCGGCCCACCCAAAGCTGAGGGAGGATCATCGCCGGGTCGTCCTCCAGCCAGGGGATCGCCCACTCGGGCCGGCCCTCGACACGGGCAAACCCCGCCTCGACCGGAGCGAAACCGACGTTGCGATTGATGCAGCTCATGGGCATTTCCTTCGGCAGAATGTTGTCGAAGAGGGCCCGATCGTTCGGCGGCCCCAGCACCCAGCCGCAGGTCGCGAGGCCAAATGGCGACTTGACATTCTTCACCGCCGCGATGGCCGCCTGGAGGTCCGCCACGGTCCTGGCGACTACCTCATCTTTCGGATTGCCCCACGTCCAGTCCTCGGGCGTCCAGAACCAATAGTAATCGAGCGGGTAGGCCTTCGCGATCCTCTCGAACATTCCTTCGTAGACCGCTCGCGTCACGGCCGGATCGTTTGGGTCCAGCCCTTTGCTCTTGATGCGTTCTTTGACAAGCTTGGGAATCGTCAACGGCGTTTCCGTGCCGACGCACGTTTGCACGCCGAGCAAATGCGCGAATTCGAACGCCTCGCGGAGCATCTGACCCGTCTTGTTGAAGACGCCGTTTCGCTGCTCCGGCGTGGTGGGCCGGGGCGTCGCCCCCTGCATCACATCCGGGCCGTAGGCGTCCTGCTCGAACAACTGGGCTGTGCCGAAGGAAAAGTCGCTCGTCTTCTTGGCGGTGTTTCCCCAGGCGGCGCGAAGCGTGTGCTCGTAGCTCGATTGCGAACTGAACTGCACGGTTCCGTCCGGATTCACATCGTCCTTCAGTCCGATCCAGACGGTGGGCTCCGGCCCGACTCCGCCCTCGGGGTAGGTGTGCAGGCCGATGAAGTTCATTCGCAGTTTGGGAAGCTGGCCGATGATCGCCTTGTAGTCGTCGGTGTTCCACCAGTCCGGCCCCTCGGGGAAATCGTGGAACGGCTGGATGCCTCGCGTTTGGAACAACGCCTCGCCCCGCTCGTCCAAGGTGGGCAGCGTCAGCTCGATCTTCTCGTCGGGCACGACGTCCCCGTGCAGGTAGAATCGCACGCCGAAATGCTCGGCGAGCCGATATGCTCCGTAGAGCGTGCTGACCGGGTCCCCGCCAGCCACGAACAACGTCGCGTGCGCGCCTGGCCCACCGGCGGACTGCGTCCTCAGCACATACTGTCCCGGTTTGACCGGCGGTATGAGGCTCTTCACATCAACCCC
>CALMMH010000081.1 GCA_937868145.1 uncultured Phycisphaerales bacterium | reverse complement strand
GAAGTGCGGGCCCAGCGGTTCCCCGATGCCGAGCACAGCTACCACATGAAGCAGGGACAGGTGCAGCAGTTGGAGGAGATGCTTCGGAAGAACGGCTGACATGTTCGTCGTGCGGCGCCGGCGTTCCCTGCCGGGAGGAGGAACCACCTGGGAAACCGATCTTCCCTTTAGTCGTCGGTCCGCGTAGCTAGGTGCCGCCGCGGGTAGGGTTCTCTCGCAGGAACATCCGCTTCCTCTTCCAACAGGTCGTCATCGACCGAGACCCCTGTGGGAAGCTGCGCCCCTGGGCAACGCCGTACGGCATCTTTAACAGAATCGGCCAGATAGCGGCAACAGATGTTTCCTGCCGAACCCCGTCGCCCATGCGGATACAGCCAAGTGACTTCCCACCACGTTCCGCCCAGCCTCTCACACAGCGTTCTGACAAATCCGGGATCACTCTCCTCGACGCCTCGTACGTCACTTTGAGATCGGATGCCCAGAAACTCCAGGATAGATTGTTGGCCGTGCTGATTTCGCCACAATTCCAGGAGGTCCTCGAAACGCATGATGGATGACGCGTTCACGTTGCCCTCGCGTTGCCAGAATACCACCCTCGATACCTTACACCGTACGCCCGAGCCGCCGCAGACGCCCATCAGATTACCGTGGTCCTGCAACCCGGCGAGAGGAAAGCGACCCCTTTCTGCCGATTTTGACGCAATTTCGGCCTGAAGCAGGTCCGGATTTTCCTTCTGTATCGAAAAAACGGGCGAGACACCCACGATACCGATCGCTCCAGCCACTACGAGGGGGTATTCCACAACGCCACACGGAGACTCTACGCAGAATGCTCGAAGACGCAGACCAGAGACCGGGCCATCTGCTGAAGAGCCTCTTTCTCCTTCTGCGAAATCGGACGGAAACCCATCGCCAGGTCCAGGGCCAGATGGAAGAGCGACTCATCGCCGGGCGGGATCGCCGCCGTGACCGACTGGCTCAGCGTGAAATAGAGCCCCAGCTTGGCCTCATTGCGGTCCGTGAGCGGTTGATACCAGCACTTGGGGTACTGCACGCGAAGCGGATCGTCCTTGGGCCACTGCTGCCTAGCCATGGCCTTGAGCGCCAGCCTCGCGACACCCTTCGACTTGGCCGCCGCGATCACCCGCGGGCCGAAGTCGCCCTCGTAGAACGTGGCGAAGTTGATGGGAAACAGGATCGAGTCGAAGTCGTATCGCTCCATTGCGGCCAGGGCCGCCTCCTCGGAATGAGCGGAGAAGCCCAGATAGCGAACCTGCCCCTGCTTCTTCGCCTCCAGGAAGACCTCCATCGCCCCGCCGGGACCGAACGCCGCATCCACGTCCTTCTGCACGTCCGTGATCGCGTGGAGCTGGTAGAGATCGAGATGGTCGGTCCGCAGCCGCCGGAGCGAATCGGCCAGCTCGCCAGCCGCCCCTTCCTTCGTCCGCTGCGTCGTCTTGCAGGCCAAGAACACGTCCTTGCGATAGGGCTCGAGGGCCAGCCCGAGCTTGATCTCGGCGTCCCCGTAGCTCGGGGCAACGTCGAAGTAGTTCACCCCCTTCTCGACCGCCTCGGCCACGACACGGTTGGCCTGCTCCTGCTCGGCACCACTGACGACGATGCCGCCAAAGCCGATGATGGACAGCCGTTCGCCGGTATCGCCATACGCCCGTCGCGGCAGCTTTGGCGCGTTCACACAATCGCACTGCGCCTCGGCCCCACTCGCGGCGTCTCCCCCAAGCCTCCCCGCCGCCACGGAGCCGGCAACAATCGCCCCCGTCTTCAAGAATTCCCTGCGTTCCACCCTGTGTTCTCCTTTGAGATATCTGTTCGATAGCGTCGAGCATGATCGAAACATACTGTCCTGCGACGCACCCTCCCGAGTCCGCGGGCAGAGTCGCCACGATCTCGAACCATATTGTACCGTCATATCCGATGGCCGGCCACCATCGCTAACTGTCAGACTTCACTTTGCATGCCGATGGCTGGCGAGTCGAGTCCTATCTGAGTCCAGGGGCTTGGTCTATGCGATGGCCCGTGCACGAGGAGGATTCTTTCGGAAATCCCAGAATTCCCATTGACACCTATGACGGATGTCATATATTAGCTATGACAGTTGTCATAGGAGTTATGTCATGACAAGAGGCAAACGTCCCGCAATGAGCCCGGCCGAAACGGAGATCCTGCGATTGGTCTGGCAATCTCAGGAAGCCACGGTGCAACAGGTATTCGATGCGATGCCTCCGAATCGAAAGGTGACCTACGTGACCGTGGCCACGCTCCTGCGCCGACTCGAAGAGAAGGGATACCTCAAACACCACGTTCGCGGCAAAGCGTTCGTCTATACGCCCGCCGCGAAGAAGGAAGACGTGATCAGAAGGACCATCGGAGACCTGGTGGAGCGGCTGTTCGGCGGCAATCCCGTACCCCTCATGCAGCACTTGGCCCAGCACAGCGGGATTACCGACGAGGACATCGAGAGACTGAAGGAACTGACAAAGAAGAAATAGCTTGCGGCCTTTCTTTGGAGTAGCCCCCCATGAATGCGTACGCAAATCACGTGGTCAACTATCTGTTCACTCAGAGCTGGCAGGTCGCGATTCTGGCGGGCCTTGTAGGCCTGCTATCATTCACCCTTCGAAAGCGTAGCGCCCACATCCGCTACTTATTGTGGCTGGTCGTCTTGGCCAAATGCCTGGTTCCGCCATTTCTGACCGTGCCTCTGGCGGTCCTTCCGTACCAGCGGGCGGAGCCGCTCGTTAGTGGGTTCAGCTTGCCGGTGGAAGACACTGCCTCTGAGATCCCCGCTGTGGCCAACGGAGACGTCAAGCCACGAGATCCGGCCCCCACACTACTGAGCGTACATGAGGTGGCGGCTCTCGTTTGGACGGCAGGTTTGGCCGTCTTCCTGCTTTGGGTGGGCGGCAGAGCCATTCGATACACCTCATGGCTGCACGTTCGTCGCAGGCCGCTTTCGCCCTTCCTGGCGGAATCCCTCCAGGAGTTGTCCGACCGCTTCAAGTTCAGACGCCTGCCGAAGATATGGCTCCTGGAGGATGTCAGCCAGCCCTTTGTATGGGGTGTCTTCCGAGGAAGCGTCTACGTGCCAACCGATTTTGCGGCCTTGGGTGGATCGGATCAGCGGCAAAGCATTCTGGCCCATGAGTTCAGTCACATCGCCCGGTTTGACGCAGGCGTCAATTTGCTGCAAGTCCTGGCCCAGGCGATGTACTGGTTTCACCCCTTCGTCTGGTGGGCCAATAGAAAGCTTCGTCAGGAGCGTGAGAAATGCTGCGATGAGATGGCCATCGCCCACCTCAATACGCCTGCGGAGCACTACACGGGCGCTATCGTGAACGCGCTGGCTGCTGAACGCCGCTCAACTCATCCCATCCCTTCGTTGGCCATCGTGGGTTCCATCAAAGACATCGAAGAAAGGATAAAGACCATGTTGAAGCCAGGCAGGAAGTTCTATCGGCGTCCGAGTCTGGTGGCCGGCGCCGTCGCATTGCTCATCGCCCTCGTGACCATCCCCACTGCGCTCGTCCTGACCGCGAGAGGCGAAGAACGACCAACAAACCACAATGTGGGCCAGGCGGCCGCGGAAAGCGAAAAGCCGGAACAACCCCGGTATGGCGCCCGGACCTTCAACTCCAAGCTCGCGATGGATGTCTGGGTTCGGGAGACTTCTTCGCCCATGACCGAGAGACGCATCGGACGTACGCCGAGTACCACTCCACTGGAGATTCCCGCGTGCCACACGTGGAGCGTGCGACTCC
>CALMMH010000080.1 GCA_937868145.1 uncultured Phycisphaerales bacterium | reverse complement strand
GTGGGGCTGTGTGCTGGAGTCGGTGGGGTCCCAGACGGACAGGACGATCTCCTGGGTGCCTTCGGCCTTCAGCGCATCGGTGAGGTCGAAGGTGAATGGATCGTATCCGCCTTTGTGATTGCCGATCTCCGTGCCGTTGACCCAGACGGTGGTGTCCCAGTCCACGGCGCCGAAGTGCAGCAGGACGCGCCTGCCCTCAGCCTCCCAACGTTCGCCCTTGGGAATTTCGAACGTCCTGCGATACCACAGCCGATTGTCCGGTCCGATGGGCTTCATCACGCCGGAGAGGGCCGACTCGACCGGGTAGGGAACGAGGATCTGGCCGTCGAAGCTCTCGGGTTGGGCCGCGTCCTTCGCTTTGATCGCGTAGTCCCACAGGCCGTTGAGGTTCAGCCAGTCTTTGCGGACCATCTGCGGGCGGGGGTACTCGGGAAGCGCATTTTCCGGCGAGACCTCCTTGGCCCATCGGGTCATCAGTGGCCCGGCGGCCGGCTTCCACTGGGCTTGCGCCAGGGACGACAGCAGCACGAGGGCTGAGACGGCAGTGATGATTTTCGTTTTGATGTGACGCTGACGCATGATATGACCTCCCATGCCAAATACCTCCGACTCATGGAAACATTTCGCCCGCATGTCGGGGCGAATCGGTCCCCAGGGTAACCACAGTGCGTCCCATTTTCAACCAGAAAGAGAGGGAACGGGCAGGCGGTGTGAAGCGTGGCAGGGTGCGTTAGGCGGATGGATCCGTAGGGTGGGGCCTCGCCCCACGCGTTTCGTCCGACGCGCGGGTTGAGAACCCACCCCACGTGTTCTTCACGGGCATATTACGAGCGGGCTGCGACGGTCGGGACTTCGGCCGGCGTGCGGAGCACCGACGAGGCCGTCTTGATCACGCCGGCGATGTCCGCCAGATTCGACGGGATGATCATCGTGTTGTTCGTCTTGGCCAGCTTGCCGAACTCGCCGAGGTACTGCTCGGCGATCCGAAGGTTCACGGCCTCGGCGCCGCCCTTGTCGTTGATGGCCAGCGCGATTTTTCGGATGCCCTCGGCGGTCGCCTCCGCGACTCGCTGGATCTCCACGGCCCGGCCCTCGGCCTCGTTGATTCGCTTCTGCTTTTCGCCCTCGGAGCGGGCGATGGCCTCGCACTTCTCGCCTTCGGCCCGGTTGATCTTGGCCTGCCGGTCGCCCTCGGATTCCGCGATCAACGCGCGTTTCTCCCGCTCGGCGCGCATCTGTTTTTCCATGGCGTCCTTGATGCTCTGAGGCGGCAGAATGTTCTTCACCTCGTAGCGCGTGACCTTGATCCCCCACGGCTCGGAGGCGCGGTCGACGGCCGCGACGATCACGTTGTTGATGTTCTCCCGTTCCTCGAAAGTCTTATCGAGGTCGAGCTTGCCTATGATGCTGCGCATCGTGGTCTGGGCGAGTTGGATCGAGGCGAAACGATAGTTGTCAATGCCGTAGGACGCTTTCTTCGGGTCCACGACCTGCATATAGAGGATGCCGTCGACCTCGACCGCGATGTTGTCCTTCGTGATGCACTGCTGCGACGGCACGTCGATCGCCTGCTCCTTAAGCGTGTGGCGATAGGACACCTTGTCCACGAAGGGCACCAGGACGTGGAAGCCCGCCTCCAGCGTGCTGGCGTACTTGCCGAGCCGCTCAATGATGAACGCCTGCTTCTGCGGCACGATGCGGACCGTCTTGACGAAGATGACGAATGCGAAGACGAGCACGCCGATCAGGATGATGGTCAGAGGACTCACAGGCATGGCAACCTCCATCTGCAATCTGCTATTTGCGATTTACTATTTGCGATCGACACTCGGCGCTACACGAGTTTCACTTTGAACGTCAGATTGTCCTTGGCGACGACCTCGACCACGCTGCCCTCGGCGATCTCGGCGTCCGCCGCGGCCAGCCAGTGCGTTCCGTGGAGATCCACCTTGCCCGGCAGTTTCGGCGTGATCTTCTCGACCACGATGGCCCGCTCGCCGACGAAGTCGACGAGATCGGTGGTCGGCTCCTGCCGGGAACTGACGTACCCCATGAACAGACCCTTGAGCCAGCTCCTTGCCAGGACGAGCGAGAGCACCGAGGACGCGATGAACAGGGCCAATTGCTGGTTGAGGGTCATCGGATGGAACAGTTGGATCGCCGCGACGACCCAGGCCCCGAAGGCGAAGAAGGCGACGACCAGCCCCGGCACGACCATCTCGACGAACAACAGCAGCAGGCCGAGGAAGAACCAGATTAGCTCCGGCCGACACCATTCTTTCCACGCGTCCATCGAATATCCTTTCAATTCCTACTCGTGCGAGAAGCTTGTGTTATCCTCGCCGCGCCATGTGCTCGTTGGCGATGGCGACGTACATGTCTCGCGGCAACAAGGGCCGGCTGACGGCGCTCAGCGTTTCGGGAGCGATCGATCCCGTCTCGACGAGCTGTCGGCCCGCGTCCCGTGCGGCGTCGAGCACGTCCGCAACCGGCATATGCTGGTCCAGCATGGCCTTGAGCGCCGGTCCATGCGGGCGGAGCAACGCCCCGGCGAACGTCGCGTCCAGGTTCTTGGCGATGGCCTTGACGTGGGCGACCAGCGCGTCGAAGTTGTCCAGTTCCCAGAAGCCGCAGTTCGAGACCATCGCGATCTTGCGGTCCTCGACGTCGCCTCGCCCGGGGTGGCGGCAATGGTCCTCCCGCGACACGATCCTGGGCTCGCCCATCGGGATCATGCGGTCGACCACCATCTTGAGAGGGCCCGCCATGCCGTCGACGTACAGCGGCGTGGCCAGGACCAGGACGTTGGCCGTCAGCAACTCCGGCAGCAGCGTCTGCATGTCGTCGTCCTGGAAGCAGCGTCCCGGCGTGCGGAACCAGCAACTGTACTCGCCCTGGCACGGCCGGATGGTCAAAGACTTGGTCTCAAAGACCTTCACCTCCGCGCCGGCGGCTCTCATGCCTTCCAGGAACGGTCCGAGAATCAACCACGTGTTGCCCTTGTCCCCATGCGGACTGCCATTGATCGCGATTACTTTCATGAATACGAACTCCTATCGTGTCTGGCCGGCAATCCAGCCGGCGAGGGTCTCCAACGCCAACGGCGCCATGGTTTCTTCGATTCGGGCGTATTCGTCGAAGGCCCCCGTCTTGGCCGTCTGGAATAGATGATTGAGGCCCGGAAACTCCTTGATGGTGACCCGCGTGTTGCCGGCCTCGCGCAGGGCCTGCTCGATCGCCGGGAGGTTCTGCTTGGCCGGGACTTGCAGGTCGAGTTCGCCGTTGATCGCCAGGACCGGGCACTTGACCTTTCGCAGCACGGAGGCCGGGTCGTGCAGGAAGAAGAAGCGGAACCAGTTCGACGTCACGGCGTTGGCCTGCGCGTCCACAGAGGCATCGGAATAGCCGATCGTTCGTTTCTGCGCATCATCCAGTTTCGACATGGCCTCTTCGATCGCCTTGCGAATCTCTTGTTTCGCAACTTCAGGGTCGGTCTGGTTCTTCACGATCTCGACTGCCCGCCTTTGGCTCTGGAGGGCCACATCAATCAAAGCCTGGTCCGCGCCGGAGACCTTGAGCAATCCAGCGATCTGCGCTTCGATGATCTTGTCGCCCGGGACGCCGGTGCCGGCCATCAGAACGATGAACGAGACATCCGGAGATCGGACGGCGACCATCGGCGCGATGATTCCGCCCTCGCTGTGGCCGATCAGGCCGATGCGCCTGCGATCGATTTGACTGCGGGTCTTGAGGTACTCGACACCGGCGAGCGCATCGTCCGCGAAATCCTCGCTTGTGGCCTGGGAAGCGTCGCCCTTGGTGCCGCCGGCGCCGCGGTCGTCGACGCGGAGCACCGCGATACCCCGGCGGGTCAGGTAGTCGGCCAGAATGAGGAACGGTCTGTGCCCGCATACCGTCTCATCGCGATCCTGGGCGCCGGAGCCGGTGATCAACAGCACGGCCGGGAACGGCCCGCCGGTGCGCGGCATCGTCAGTGTTCCCGCGAACGTGACGCCGGCCTTCGCGTTCTCGTAGGTCACTTCTTCTTCGCTGTACGGATAGGGTTTCTTGGGCTCCTGCGGCCGCACCGGCTTGGGCGCCTCGTTTACCCGCTGGAGCGCCAGGTCGAGCGAAACGCCGCCCTGGGTCCACTTTCCGCCGATAGCCGAGCCGTCTTCGCTCAGCATCCCCTCGTAGCGGCCGCTCACTGCACTGACGTCCAGGGTGACCTCATTCTTCTCTACGCTGACGGCGCTGACCGGAATGCCGGTCGCGCCCTGATCGGGACTGTCGAGGGTCGCCGAGAATGAGCCGTCCGGCTTGGGCGTGATGTTGAACACGATTCTCAGTTTCGTCGCGGGCAGTTGAAGTGTGCCGAGCCACACCCCCTCGATGGACCCCGGTTTCCGGGCGGCAGTCTCAAGCGAGGTTTGGGGCTGGCTCAATGCGCCTCCCGTCGGTAAGGCCGATGCGACAGAAAGGATCACCGCTATCACAACGATTACTTTTTGCGTCGGATACATATTGCCTTCCGCAGGAAGAACCTGTTGTGGCTGTCACTCGACGACGACGGCCGTGCCGTAGGCGAGGATTTCCGCCGCGTGGGTCATTACCTCGGACGTCGAGAACCGCACTCCCACGATCGCGTTGGCGCCGAGCTTCTGGGCCTCTTCAACCATTCGGTCCAGGGCCTGTTCCCGCGACTCGCCCAGCAGTTTCGTATATTCACTGACCTCGCCGCCGACCAGATTGCGGAGGCCCGCCAGGATGTCCCGGCCGATGTGTCGCGCGCGGATCGTGTTGCCGCGGACGAGGCCTACGTGCTTGACGATCGTCTTTCCGGGTATCGTATCAGTCGTGGACAGCAGCATGGCTCATCTCCTAACGTCTTTGTATCGGTCGTGGCTCCAGAAGTACACCCGCTCCCGCAGCACGGACACGAACAATAGTACCACACCGCCCAGCAAAGCCAACAGCCCGATTTTCAGAAGCATTCCGAGGGACGGGTCCACGATCAAGCGTTCGATGAGTTTGAAGCCGCCGCAGAGCAGCAAGGCGATCGCCGCGATGGAGAACAGAATCCACCCCGCGCCGCGTTCGACCCGATTGTAGACATTCCTCCAATACTGTTGCCAGATACGGTCCTCCGGCTCGACGAAGGCCACGCAATCGGTCATCTGCTTGAGCTTGCGAAACTCCGCCAGGTCCCGCGTACAGTCGGGACAGGACGCCAGATGGCCCTCGAAGGCTCGCTTTTGTTCTTCGTTCAGCTCATTGTCCAGGTAGGCCATCATGAGGTCTTTGTGATCCTGGCAGGTCATGACGTCTGACCTCCTTTCGTGGGCTCCCCGGCCTCGCGATGGGCGTCCGGGGCACCTCTCTCATGGTCCAAAATCTCTTTCAATTGTTGGCGGGCGTAGAACAGCCGGCTCGTTACCGTCCCCCGATTGCAGAAGAGCACCTTCGCCATATCGTCGTACGACATGTTCCGGAAGTGCCTCAGCAGGATCACTTCGCGGTGCTTGTCGTCAAGCTGGCTCATGGCCTTCCAGATGCGGTCCTTGGCCTCGTTGCGTTCGGCGATTGCGTCGGGCTCGAAGCAGTCGTTGCCCTGCGGTTCGGGACAGCCGAACTGCGTGTCGTCCAGCGAACTGGCCTTGCGAACCCGCCTTTTTCGCAGATGGCTGAAGCACAGGTTCCGCAGGATCTGATAGAACCAGGGGAAGAACTTGCCCTTGGAGTGGAGCGTGCCATAGTGCTGGTAGGCCCGAGAAAAGGCCTCCTGCGACAACTCCAGGGCGTCTTCGCGGTTGCCGACCAGACCGAGAGCGATCAGGTAGGCATCCTTCATATGGCGTTTGACGATCAGTTCAAACGCCTCCCTCGGCCCCAGTCCTGAGCCGGAATCCCCTGCGCCGACCACAGCGTCGGGAGACCCGTCCCATAAGGCCGCCGCATTGTCCCGGCCCATGCCGCCCACTTCTATTCTCCTTGAAGGGTTCCTCAACGCGATCTTCCGCGTTGGGGACCCCGACCCCCGGGGGTCCAGCGCCGGCGATCCATCCGGCTTCTACCCATATAGACTCCCAGCCCGGGATTTTCTTCAAGCAAAAAAACGGAGGATTCACGAGCGGCGAGCCGCCGGGGTGATCCTGTTGCTGCCGCGGGTTGTCAGGGCTGGAGACAACCGCTATGATGCGACCCTGAGCCGACGGCTCAGCAGAATGGTTCGGACTGACTGGTTCTATGGAGAAACGAGCATGAATCGAAGGGAGTTCCTGACCAGATCCGGCGCCATGGGCCTCGGCCTCGCCGCTCTGTCGGGCTGCACCTCGGTTGAGCAGCGGCAAGAATCATCGCGACGACCCAACATCATCTATCTCCTTGCCGACCAGCTTCGCTACCAGTCCTGCGGCTATGCCGGCGACGGCAAGGCTCGCACGCCCAACATCGACCGGCTCGCCCGCGAAGGCGTCAGCTTCCGCCAGGCGGTCTCCTCGATGCCGGTCTGCTCGGCCTATCGCGCGTCGCTGTTCACCGGCAAGTACACCACCGGCACCGGCATGGTCATCAACGAGTTGCGGATGAATCCGAACCAGACCTGTCTCGGCCACGCCCTCACCGCGGGTGGTTACGAGACGGGCTACATCGGCAAATGGCATCTCTACGCCGACGAGCTGGGCAACCACACCGAGACGAGGAACTCCTTCATCCCCCGCGGTCCGCATCGACTCGGCTTCGACGGCTACTGGGCCGCGTACAACTTTCACCACGACTACTACGGCGCGTACTATCACACCGAGAGTCCCGAGAAGGTCTTCTACGGCGACGGCGTCTTCGAGCCCGACGCCCAAACCGACAGGGCCCTGGACTTCATCGCGAAGAACGCCTCGGGGCAGGCCCCCTTCTTCCTCATGGTCTCGTATGGCACGCCGCACGACCCATGGGCCAGGAACAATGTTCCCGCACAGTGGCATGATCTCTTCAAAGACGTCCAATTTCCGCTGCCGCCGAACTACAGCGACGAAATGGACCCATACGGCGACGAATGGTCCAACATCAAGAAGGGTCCGCAAGAAATCGACGAATGGATGCGAAACTACTACGCCATGACCGCGAATCTCGACTGGAACCTCGGCCGTATTCTCGACGCCGTGGACGCGGCGGGTCTGGCCGACGACACGCTCATCGTTTTCTCCTCCGATCACGGCGAGATGTTCGGCGGGCACGGCCGCATGAAAAAGAACATCTTCTACGAAGAGGCCGCGCGCGTTCCGTTCCTCATGCGATGGACAGGCTGCATCCCCGCCGGGAGCGTGTCCGACGCCTGCCTGAACACGCCGGACATCATGCCGACGCTCCTTGGTCTCGCAGGTCTGGGCTCACGAATCCCCGAGAGTGTGGAGGGCATGGATCTGAGCCGCGCGGCCCAGGGCAAATCCGGCCCGGAGCCGGAGGCGGCACTGCTGATGAACACCGGCGCATGCGCCATCTGGCAGGATGGTCATGAATGGCGAGCCCTGCGCGACAAACGATTCACTTACGCCGTGCTCCGCGGCGGTGGTCCGCAGAATCTGCCTCGCGAAGAAGTCCTGTTCGACAACGCCGCCGATCCGCTCCAAATGAAAAACCTGGCCGGCGACCCCGCCCATCGTCGCCACATGGAGAAATACCGGGACCTGCTCAAGGCTCGGATGGCCCAATTGAAAGACACGTTCCCCGCCTCGTCGTGGTATCGCGAGCACTGGACCGACGGCCATCGTCGCATTACGGCAAATGCGCATGGGCCGTTTCCAGCCGGAACATAGGGGAAAATTCGGCGTTGAATGTCGGATGGAACCCGCCGGTCAAGTCTTCTCCGCCCGCAGCCGGGCGTATCGCTCCTGCAGGCGACGCTGCACGCTCGGGGGGATCAGGTTCGACAGGTCGCCGCCGAGGGAGGCGATCTCGCGGATCAGCGTCGAGCTGGTGAACCCGTACTGCTCGCTGGTCATGATGAAGATCGTCTCGATGCCCGCGACGGCGCGGTTGGTCATCGCGAGCTGGAACTCGTACTGCACGTCCGTCAGGCTGCGGAGGCCGCGAAGAACCACGGTGGCCTTCTTGCGGGCCGCGTACTCGACCATCAGCCCCTCGAAGCTCTCGATGATCACGCCGGGCGTGTCGCCGATCAGCTCGACGATCATCTCGACCCGCTCCTGCGGCGTGAAGAGCTGATTCTTGATCGGACTGCGCCCGACCGCAATGATCAGCTCATCGAATAGACCGATGGCCCGCTTGACCACGTCCAGATGGCCGTTGGTGATCGGATCGAACGACCCTGGAAAGACCGCCCTGACGAACTTGTTGCCCATGAGTACCCTTCCTAACCAAACCAAGGAGTCATTGTACCCCCCTGCCGTCGCGGGGGCAAGAGACGGCAGGCCAAAGGGGCCGCCCTGGGTGCATGTCCGTAGTTGCGTGGGTATCGTCGGAACACCCGCGTGCCGACGGAACCCGCAAGAACGGACATGCACCCGGCCGCCGCGGGAGTCTCGATTTGGGCCTCCGGCCTTCTTGGGATTGACCCGCCCCGCAGACGCCGGTATGCTCCAGGTGCAGGTGAAGACAGAAGCCAGGAGGATTCGATGTTGGTCGGCGTCATGACCGTCACGATGCATATGCAGGCCATCGGCTCGCTGAAGGAGAAGCGCCACATCGTCAAGAGCGTGATCGGGCGCTTGCAGAGCCGGTTCAACGTCTCGGTGTCGGAGGTCGAGCACCAGGACAACAAGATTGTCGCGGTGCTGGGCATGGCGGTGGTCTCGAACGAGCGGGCGTTCATCGATCAGCAGCTCGACGGCATTCTGAATTTCATGCGCAACGACGGCCGCTTTTTCCTCGGCCAGGTCGACCGGGAGATCTTTTCATAGCATGAACGAAGGAGAGAACGACGAGGGAGTCAACTTGGCGGACCCCGACAGTCTCCTGGGCCTGCTCCAGCGCGGCCGCGGCAAAGGCTACCTGATGGCCTTGGATACCCCGCCGCGACAGGTCTGGCCCCTGCTGCTCGAATGCATCACGAACGATCCTCAGCTCGATCGCCAATGGAGGCCGGACCGAGAGTACTACGTCTCTTTGATCCTCAAGACCGGCATGGATCTCGAACCGTTGGCGTCATTCGTCCGCCAGAATGACGCACAGGATGACGACAATAGCTCGAATGTGGACTTTACATTGTGGGTGCTAGAGCGTCTCGCGCAACGAGACAACAGTCAGGCGTGGGAATTCCTGCGGGAATATCTCCGCCATGGGTGTGATTTCAGGTGGATTGCTTTCGTCGTACACGACTTGGCGGAGATGGGGGCGTTGGACGGTGTCGATGAGATTCTGTACTCGCGTATCAACGCCGATCAAGACAGCTACGGTGTATTCCGGAAAGAGGTTGAGGAAGACTGGAGGCGGTACTGTCGATCGGACGAAGACGACCGTCGGAAAGGCAGGTTCCTCCTGCCGATGTGTGAGCCATGGAAGAGCCTCTGCCGGAAGCATGGCGGCCTCGCAGGACTCTTTACGCGGGTTGGACTGCCATACGATTGCCCGCCCGCCGTCTGCAAGGTGACTGACGCTGACGTGGCCGGCTTGTCCATCAAAGACCTTCTGGCCTTGGTCGACAAAGCGAGTTTCCTTCCAAGCAAGCGAGCCATGAAGGAGAAGGCATCTGCACAAGACGAGGACTGCTTGCTCGCAAATCTCTCTTCAGTCAACAAGTACCGTGTGAGATTGGCATTCCGCGGATTGGGGACCTTGGGCACGCCCCGAGCGTTCGAAGCGGTCGCATCGTTCCTCGAATCCAGCGAAAACGCTGATTCGGGAGTGCGCGGAGAGGCGCTCGATGCCATGTGGCGATTGCCCAGCTCGCTGACCCTGGCAATGGCTCGGCAGTGGTTTCTTCGCGAGAAATGGTACCTCCAATCCGCTGCGGGCGGTGTCTTTGAACGTCATGCAACACTCGAAGACATTCCTTTGTTGATGCAGATCCTCCGCACACCCGGGGCGATTCAGAATGACGACTATCGGCTCTCATTCATACTCACGACCTTGACACGTTTCGAAGGTCTCGGCCGGATTCCGGAGCTTGAGCAAGTGTTCTGCGAGACCCCAGACCCCTTCCGTAGGGGCGATGCGGCTGAAGCGATGGCGGCCACCGCACCGGGCCACTTCACCGCTGAATATGCGTATGAGTGTCTCTGGGATTGCGATTGGGCCGCCTTCAAAATGGGCTGCGCGATGGTCGATCTCTCGACGCCCGGTGCTATCGAGCGGCTCAAAGAAATCGCTGCCGATGAGTGCGAGTCCGACGACACGCGAGAGATCGCGAAGAAGAGATTGGAGAGCATCGTTGGATAGGCCGGGGTTCGGCAATCCCTTGCGAAGCCTGCCAGAATCTGCATCGAGTGTTTTCACGAAAGCCAAGTCAGTAATTTCCCTAAGCACTTCTACGTAACTCCCTCAGTACTCACATTTGCAGTCACCAAAAATGTGCGATCTGCTTTCGAGGCGCTCGGATGCATACACCAAAGAGAGCATAGATGAACGAACACCATGGCGCTACGAAGGCGACAGGAGCAAATCCGCGCGGCGGAGAGGATTTCCGTCTGTCCAGACATCGTTCTGCGACATGGCGGGGATGGGTCGGCCGCTTGTTGCCCGGCGGGATTCGCGAGCGATTGTTTCTGCTGGTCGCCGTGGCGGCTGTTCCGATGCTGATTCTGGAGGTGTCGCTCTACTACCAACGGCATGACGCCCGCCGCGACCAGGCGATGGAAACGGAATCGGAGGTGGCGGAAGGCGTCGCGATGATCTTCTCGGCCTGTCTCGACGGCCTGCACCGCCAACTCGATGTCGTCGGCCAGTCCGCTCAACGCGGCGATGAAACCGGTGCGGGAAGCCTTGCTTCAGGATGTGATGGTCGGACTGATCGTTGCCTCGCTGGCGTTGGCGATGGCGGTCTTTGCCGCACACAGCATCGCCGACCCGATCCGCCGGCTCGAGCATGACGCACAGGCGATAGGCGATGGGAGAATCGAGATGTCGGTGGATATGCAGGCTCCGAGCGAAGTGCAGAGTCTGCGAAGCACGGTGACGATCATGGCCGCCGATTTAATCGACCGTGCCGAAGCTCTTCGGGAGGCGAAGGAACGTTTGCAGGAGCAGACGGAGGAGCTTCGGGTCACCAACGAGGCGCTGGAGCGACAGGAGCGTGAATACCGAACGTTGGCCGACAACGCGCCGGAGGTGATTGCCCGATTCGACCGGCAGCTTCGCCACACGTACATCAACGAGTACGGCGCCCGAGTCTACGGCCGATCTCCGCGGTCGATCCTCGGCATGACCAACGCCGATCTCGGCATGCCCGCCGACAAAGTGGCGTTCTGGAAGGAACATTTCGAGGAAGTCTTGGCCACCGGCCGCCAACAGACCGTTGAATTCGAGTTCGACGGTCCCACCTTCGGCCATCAGCATTTTTCATCACTGTTTGTTCCGG
>CALMMH010000079.1 GCA_937868145.1 uncultured Phycisphaerales bacterium | reverse complement strand
TCGGCCCCCCCGCCGTCGCCCAGGCTGATATAGAGATATCCGTCCGGCCCGAAGGCGAGATCGCCGCCGTTGTGATTGAATTGCGGCTGGTCGATTCGCAGGATGACCCTCGCGGAGGCCGGATCGACCCGGCTTCGATCTGCGACCCACTGCCACTCCGTCACCACGCTCTGGTGGTTCATTGTCTCGACTCCTTCAACGGAGAAGTCGGCGGAACCCTGGACCGGCTCGCTCGTGTACGTGTAGACACGGCCGAAACCCGGCTTGCCCGGTTTGGCGACGTCCGGGTGGAACACAAACCCCAGTAAACCCCGCTCATCGTAGTCGGTTTCGTCGAATCGGCCAAGGATTCCCAGCGGCTGGACGAGACGGCCGCTTACATCGAGGAATGGCTCGGCCCGGAGTTGCGCATCGTCAATGACACGGATCACACCTGCCTGGTCGACAACCGCCAGCCGACCGGGCTGGCTGGGATCCGGGACGAGGGCGACCGGGGCCGCCAGGCCGGATGCGACCGTCTGCAGATCGACGCGAATTGCCGACTTGCCGATGCGTTCGGCGATCGGCAATCCCGCGATCGTGAAGTCGCCCCGCATCATAGACGCGTGCGGGCGACACCGGTAACCGGGGACTCGCCCGTCGGCGACCATGGCCTGGTACAGTGCCGTCGTCAAGGTGAACCGGACGATTCCCTGGCCGGAATCCTCCCACTGGACATCCGGATCGGATTCGAGCGTGCCCACCGGCGATCCCGTGGACAGGAGCACTTTGTCGGCCGAAGCAGACGCTCCTTTGCTGATCACCTCCAGGGGATGAGAGCTGAAATTGACCACCCGAACCTGGTAGCGCAGGCCCAGTTGCAACGCCAGCGTCGGATTCTGCACACCGAGGGTTCCGAGGTTGGCGCCGGCGGGGTCGAACGCGTCGAGTCGATACGCCGAGAAGTCGACATTGCCGAACGTCCAGGCGGCGTCGTAGGTTTGCCCCAACGCAAACGAAGAAACCAGACCGCACAAGACTATCGACAGAAGGACAACTTGGGTGCTATCAGCGGCCTCTTTCACAAGCTTTCCTTTCCTATTACAACAGTAGGCTTTATGTGGTGCCGTAGCAATTACGCACGAAAGTCCTCCGAGTTCAACGGGCCACCCGGCCGCACAGCCATCGTTCCGGCTCACCCCGCGGATGCCGCGATCCGAGACAGAACCGGGCGGAATCCCCGCGATGACAATGGCAGGTCCCGAAAAAAAAAGGCCTCGGACTTGCCCAGCTCCCGGCCCTATGCGAAAACCAGCATCTCCCGTGTCGAACATGACCGTAAATGTCGAATTAAACAGTAGTTATGTCACAACCCGCCATGACTTGGCGGGATAATCGGAGGATCCGGTGCGTCACCAGCGGGAACCGTTGTGGACACATTGCTTGACAAATTCCGCTCCGGCGGCTATAATAACGGTTGCTGTATGGAGGAGCGGCCGAAAGGAGTCCGGTTGCCCATTCGTTTTATGCTGAGCGTCTACGCCAGCCACCTTTTCATGGATGCGTGTTCGCGGTTGGTCGGATGAGAACTCAGTGTGAAGTGTGCGCATCCGAGGGGTGGTCACGCCCATGGAGATGTGAAAATCCCGGGCGTGGGAATGTCCATTTTGATGGAAGGACGTAATGGACGGATTGCTGGCCCTCAAACGAAAACAAGGGGGAAATGAGATTATGAATCGCAATATCATCTTGTTTGTAATCGTAGCCGTGTTCGCCGGACGCGTGTTGGTCTGCCTGAACAGCTCGGGCGGCATTGCACAAGGCCAAACCACCGCCTCGGGCGTGGTCCTGCAGGACAACTTCGACGACAATAAGACAGGCACCATGTGGAAGAAGTTCGGAACCATGACCGGAGCCGCGGTTACGGAGACCAATAAACGCCTGGAGTTCACGGCGGCGTCCAGCGTCAGCGTTCCCTTCATCGGGTACATCAGCGACAAGTGGTGGATCGATCCGAACCAGGATTTCCAAATGAAGATCGATCTGTACTTCGACACCAACTCCTACAACAGCGGCTGGATCTGCTTCGGCCTGACTTCCGATGCCACCGGTCCGAACAACAACTACGTCACACTCGGAATCGGCTGTTCCGGACTCTTCCAGAACTACTGGCGGGAATGGAACGACGGTTCCATCACGCGGATGGACTTCGAAGGCCGGGTCATGTCCGGCGTCACGCTGTACCTGTCCTATGACTCCTGGTACGACATTCTGTACCTCAGCGACTCCGGGTACGGCGAAAAGGGCTCTTGGCAGACCATGTCCAAGTTCGTCAAAGGCACCTGGGGCACCGTTCCCGTTTACGTATTCCTCGCTGCGACCACGGAAAGCATGACGATCACCGCGGGACACGCTTACTTGGACAATTTCGTCATCGAGAAAGGCAAGCTCGGCTCGCCCTATAGCGACGTGGATCCGAACAACGACGACCCCGACCCGACAACGGACGTAGCCGCAACCGTATCGATCGTGCCCTCCGTAATCAAACGAAAAGCCACAAGCGACAGGATCATTGCGGTGATCGGATTGCCCCAGGGAATCGAACTGGGCGATTGGGATTCCACGACCATGCCGGTAATGTCGCCCGGCAGCATCAAGGCTGACTCTCAAACGGCCTTCGTATGGGCCGATGACACGGTGAAGATCCTGGCTTCTTTCAGCAGAGCCTCGTTGATGAGCGCGATCACCACCGACGGCCAGGCGACAGTATACGTCTCCGGCGAACTGGAGGACGGCAGCAACTACGCCGGCAGCTGCAAAATCACGATCGAGTGAGAGCAAATCGGCGCGAACGGGCCACGGGTTTTGTTTGGGCAACCGCTTGACAGTACAGTGAGTCACCTCGAAGTTGAATCATCTCCGATTCAAGTGGGGCTCTGCAGCTTGTCTACGTAGAGCCTCACGACCTTGCAGGGCATTCACTTCAGCGACGGTCACGTTCTGTACGCACAACGGCGAATCCTGCCACACATCAGGCCCAAAGTATGTCGAGTTTTTCATAAGACTTGATAGGAACAGGAGTAACAAACAACACGAACCGCAATTCATGGCTTCCGTTCGGAGCCGTCAGATGCCGGGCCATCGGACCGGCCAAGGCGGCAATGGTTCCTCGAACCAAGGTGGACCTTCGACCCTCCGACCGGACCGCATCTGCAATAAACACCGCCTGCAAAGCGTCTTAATAGGTAAGAAATCGAAGAATATCGGGCGCGGGTTGCGGAACGCCGGACTGTGCCGCACCGCGGAAAGTTGGGCTAAAGGTTCTATTAGGCTTTAATCGAAATTAAGCAAGTATCGCTAACAGGAGTATTATAGGGCTTTTGTCGTAACACCTTTTGCTGATGGGTGTTATGCAAATACAGCCCGCCAGGGAAGCCAGAATTCCCAAGCCCGGCGGCAGGTAAGCAGTTGACTCCAAGCACGCGATTTGCTAGTATGGCGAATTCATGGCCAAGACGACAAGGACAACGGGAAAGAAACAGGCGAACAAGGACTCTTCCAAAGTCGCCTCGGTAAAAGCCAAGAGGGCTTTCAGGACCTACCAGGAAGCGTTGGCTTATCTACTCGATCGTACCGATTACGAGAAGGAAGAGCGCGTACGCTACAACGTCACGACGTTCAGCTTGGAACGGATGGAGAAGTTGTTGTCGTTGTTGGGCGATCCGCACACCAAAATCAACACGGTCCACATCGCCGGAACCAAGGGCAAAGGCTCTACGGCCACCATGCTGGCCCGGATGCTCGAGGCCAATGGCTACACCGTCGGTCTGTACACGTCCCCGCACCTGGTTCATCTGCATGAGCGGATCACCATCAATTCCGAGATGATCACCGAGCCCGAGATGCTCGACCTGATGAACCGCTCGTATGCCCCGATCGAGAAGCTCTCGAAGGACACCCCGCCGACATTCTTCGAAATCATGACGGCGCTGGCCTTTATGTACTTCGCCGACCGCCAGATCGACATCGGCGTGATCGAAACCGGTCTCGGCGGCCGCTTGGACAGCACCAACGTGATCATGCCCAAGGTGGTGGGCATCACCAGCCTGAGCATCGATCACAAGCAGCAACTGGGCGACACGCTCGACCGCATCGCGATGGAGAAGGCCGGCATTTTCAAGAAAGGCGTCCCCGCGGTCACCGTGCAGCAGGACCCGCTCGCGATGAATGTGCTCAAGGCTCAGGCGCTAGCCGTCAAGGTCCCCCTGAGCGTTACCGGCACCGATATCGACTTTTCCTACCGATTCGAGACCTCCCGCGAGCACGGCCCGCACACCCGGATCTGCCTGTCGACTCCGACGAGCAAGTTCGAGCACCTGCGCGTGCCCCTCTACGGCCGGCACCAGGCGATCAACTGCGGCCTGGCTCTGGCCATGTTGGACAAGCTGAAATCGGCCGGCTACCAGATCGACGTCGAGAAAGCCGCCACCGGCTTGGCCAACGTCCGGCTGGCCGGACGGATGGAGATGATCTGCCAGGACCCGCGCATCATGATCGACGGCGCCCACAACGCCGCCAGCATCCGCGCGTTGATCCACGCCATCGGCCAGAATATCCCTTACGACTCGATGGTCATGATCTTCGGCTGCAACTGCGACAAAGACATCCCCGGCATGCTCAACGAGCTTCAGTACGGGGCCGACAAGGTCATCTTCACGCGGAGCAGCTCCAACAAGGCGGTTTCGCCTCAGGAACTGTCCGATCAGTACACCGAAATCTGCGGCAAGATGTGCCAGACCGCCAACACCTTGGGCGAAGCCCTGCTGTTGGCCCGCAGCGCCGTCGGCAAAGAGGACCTGATCTGCATCACCGGCAGCTTCTACCTCATCGGGCAGGCCAAAGTGCGGTTCCAGCCGCAGCCCCGGCCGGCGCCCGTAGCGTCCTGATCGTAGCCCATGCACGTGGACCCGTGAGTAGCGCGCTCGTAGTGTGCCCGCAAGGGCATGTCTTTCATTGCATCCCCGAGAGAGCGACCGAAGATAACGCCTTGCGGCGTCACTACCAGCAGAAGCCTGCCAATCGAGACTTCTGACCATCGCGGTTTCTATCCCTGTCCCACGCGTGTTTTATGGTTGACGCCCTCTCCGCAAAGGCCTTTAATCTCTATCTTAATCTGATGTGCGGGCCACGCGTATCCGCACTCGTGAGTGACACCGTTGCAGGAAGGAGCAGGCGATGGCACAGAACGCCAACTACATCGCGGTGGACCTTGGGGCCGAGAGCGGCCGAGTCATGCTGGGCCGGGTGGCCGAAGGCAAATTGAGCCTTGAGCAGGTGCACCGTTTTGCCAATGGTCCCATCCAGGAGCAGGACTCGCTGCGATGGGATTTCGACCGGCTGATGACCGAGATCAAAACCGGCATCGGCCTGGCCGCCAAGAAAGCCGACAGCCCGGTCCGCGGCATCGGCGTCGACACCTGGGGCGTCGATTTCGGTCTGCTCGGCGCCGACGGCCGGCTGATCGAAAAACCCTACCACTACCGCGACAGCCGGACCAATGGCATGATGGACAAGGCCTTCGCCAAAATGCCCAAACGCGACGTCTACGAGAACACCGGCATCCAGTTCATGCAGCTCAACTCGCTCTATCAGCTCCTGGCCATGCGTCTGACGAATCCCGACATGCTGGCCAAGGCCGACAAGCTGCTGTTCATGGCGGACCTGTTCTCCTACTTCCTCTGCGGCAGGCCTTTCGGCGAGTACACCCTCGCCAGCACCTCCCAGATGATGGACATGAAGACGGGACGCTGGTCCAAGGCGATCTTCAAGGAGCTTTCGCTGCCGCTGGAGATCATGCCCCACGTGACCCGGCCCGGCAGCGTCGTGGGCGAGCTGACGCCGGAAGTGGCCAAGGAGATCGGCTGCGGACGGATCCCTCTGATCGCGGTCGGCTCGCACGACACCGCCTCGGCGGTCCTCGGCGTCCCCGGCCAGGGCGACCGCTGGGCGTATCTCTCCTCGGGGACCTGGAGCCTGATGGGCGTCGAGTTGCCCCAGGCGATCGTCAACGACAAGACCTTCGCCTACGAGTTCACCAACGAAGGCGGCGTGGAGAACACCATCCGCCTGCTCAAGAACATCATGGGCCTCTGGCTGGTCCAGGAGTGCAAGCGGCAGTGGCAGCGAGAGGGCCAGGATCTCTCCTACGGCGAGCTGACGAAGATGGCCGCCAAGGCCAAGCCGTTCTACGGATACGTCAACTGCGACAACAGCGACTTCCTCGCCCCGGGCGATATGCCCGCCCGAATCAACAAGTGCCTGTCCGAAACCGGGCAGAAACCCACGCAGGACAAAGGCCAGATGATCCGCCTGGTCCTCGAAAGCCTGGCCCTGAAGTACCGCTCGGTGCTCAGCGCCATCGAGGACGTCACGGGCAAAACGATCGAAACGCTCCACATCGTCGGCGGCGGCATCCAGAACGAGCTGCTCTGTCAGTTCACCGCCGACGCCACCGGCCGCAAGGTCGTCACCGGCCCGATCGAAGCGACCGCCAGCGGCAACATCCTGCTGCAGGCCAAGGCCGCCGGCCAGCTCAAGAGCATCGATGAGGCGCGACAGGTTGTCCGCAACTCGTTCGAGATGAAAGAGTACACGCCCCAGAACGTCAGTCTCTGGGACCAGCAATACAAGCAGTTCGCGGCAAAGAAATGATGTGCACCATCCCGGAGAATCCGGCCCAGCGCCTCGGGCGACATGCCTACGCTCGCGTAAGCATGTCCCTCACATCCGATGAAGCATGTCTGCGCAAACGTAGATCTGCCGTCGTCGCTGTTCCTCGCTCACAAGATTTGTCTATTCGAAAGGCCATCGGCAAGCTCCGAAGACTCCGCTTGCCGCTGCCACCCGGAGAAAAGGCAAGCCCCTCTTTTCATCATGCTGCTGGCCCAAAGCGAAAAACCTCAGGGGTCTGGGGGCAGAGCCCCCAGGTTAACCCCGAGCGATACATACGCGGAGAATAGGAGACAATGACTTTGATTGAGAAACTCGAACAACAATTGGATAGCTTCAAGCCCGCCGAGCGAAAGAAGGCTCTGGCGTCGCTTGTGAAGAAGGTGCAGGCCGGGGAGATCGCGCTGCCCGAGCCCGGACAATTCGTGAATCTCCACTGCCACACGTCTTTCTCTTACAACGCGTATGGCTACTCCCCCACGAAATTCGCCTGGCTGGCCCGCAAGGCCGGTTTGGCGGTCGTCGGCACGGTAGACTTCGACGTGCTCGACGCCCTCGACGAATTCCGCTCCGCGTGCCAACTGCTCGGACTCAAGGGCTGTTCCGGCCTGGAGACGCGAGTCTTCGTGCCGGAGTTTGCCACGCGAGTCATCAACTCCCCAGGCGAGCCGGGCATCTCGTATCACATGGGCGTCGGCTTCCCGGGATCGAAAGTGCCCCAGGCGCAGCGGAAGTTCCTCAAGAGCCTGAAAGAAACCGCCCAGCAGCGAAACCGCGACCTGATGCAACGGGTCAACAAGTACCTCAGCCCGGTCGAGCTCGACTACGAGGCCGACGTGCTCTCGCTGACGCCGGCCGGCAATGCGACCGAGCGGCACATGTGCGTCGCATACGCCCGCAAGGCCCAAACCCGGTTCGGCCAAGGGACCGAAGAGCTTGCTCAATTCTGGTCGCAGAAGCTCGGGACCGACGCCAAGAAGCTCGGCCTGCCCGAGGGACGCGACCTGATCAACACGATCCGCTCCAAGACGATGAAACGCGGCGGCGTCGGATACGTGCAGCCGGACAGCGGGTCCTTCCCGCAAATGGCCGACACGAATCGCTTCATCCTGGCCGTCGGCGGCATGCCCACGCACACCTGGCTCGACGGCAGTAGCGACGGCGAACAAGCGATCGAAGAGCTGCTCGACGTGGCGATGAGCACGGGAGCGGTCGCGCTCAACGTGATCCCGGACCGCAACTATACGCCGGGCTCGCAGGACCAGAAGGTCAAGAACCTCTATCGCGTGGTCGAAGTCGCCAAGAAGCGGCATCTCGTCCTGGTCGAGGGCACGGAGATGAACAGCCCGGGTCAGAAATTTGTCGACGACTTCAGCTCGGCCGAGCTCGCTCCCCTGCTGCCGGCCTTCCTGACCGGGGCTCACATCGTTTACGCCCATTCGGTTCTCCAGCGGCAGTGCGGCCTCGGTTACACCAGCGCCTGGGCCGACAAGAACCTGGGAACCGCAGAGCGGAAGAACGCGTTTTTCGAAGAGGTCGGCGCGACACTGAAGCCCCAGCACGAAGATGCGATGGCTGAGTTCACGGATGCCGCTTCGCCGAAGGACATCTTGAAAACCGTGCAGGCATGATGATTGGACCTCCCCAGCTTCGGGGAAGGATGAAGAAATGTAGGGTGGGTTCTCAACCCACGCGTCAAGGTCCGCGTCGATCGCACGGACCCACCCTGCGGCAAAGGATGGATCACAAATGAATGAGAAGATTCCTGCAAAACAATATGCGGTCCAATTGGTCGGGCCGGACCAGCTCATCCTGAACAAATCCAAAGAGGTCTTCAAGCCCGGGCCGCACCAGGTCCTGGCCAAAGTCGAGGTCGTCGGCCTGTGCTTCTCGGATTTGAAGCTGCTCAAGCAGTTCACCGGCCACGTCCGAAAAGGCCCGGTCGTTTCCGGCATCGATCCCGAAATCCTCAAGGAGATTCCGAGCTACGTACCTGAGGCAGCGCCCACGGTCCCCGGCCACGAGGTGGTCGCCAGAATCGTCGCGGTCGGTCCCGGCGTGACGAAGCACAAGCCCGGCCAGCGATATCTGGTCCAGACCGATTACCGCTGGCTGCACACCGCGGCCTCCAACGCCGCCTTCGGATACAACTTCGAGGGCGCCTTGCAGGAATACGTCATGATGGACGAGCGCGTCATCACCGCCCCCGACGGCGAATCGATGCTGATTCCGGCCGGCGAAGAGCGAGCGGGCTCGGCCATCGCGCTATGCGAGCCGTGGGCCTGCGTCGAAGACGCGTACGTCTCGAAAGAACGCACGACGCTCAAGGCCGGCGGCAAGCTGCTGATCGTCTCCGACGTCGCGGTCCCCGACGGCCGGATGCATCGTCTCTATCAGAAGTATGGCGCCCCCGCCAAGGTGACGTGGGTGTCCAAGTCGCTCCCGCCGGCCGACCTGGGTCCCGGGGTCATTCTCGTCAAGAGCGTCTTCGACCTCGAGGACGCGGCCTATGACGACGTGATCTACTTCGGCGCCGCGGTCCACACCGTCGAGGTGTTGTTCTCGAAGCTCGCGGCGGGCGGCCTGCTGAACATCGTCCTGGGCGGCGACCGGTTCGGCTCGCCCGTAGTCACGATGGTCGGCCGGGTGCATTACGGCGGCATCCGCATCGTCGGCACGACCGGCTCGGACCCGAGCGAATCGATGAAGTACATTCCCAAGACCGGCGAGATCCGCCGCGACGAGATCGTCAATGTCGTCGGCGCCGGCGGCCCCATGGGCATGATGCACGTCATTCGCAACGTCTGCCAGGGCGTCGCCGGGGTCACCGTCTACGCAGGCGACGTGGACGACAACCGTCTGGCGGCGTTGAACCAGATCGTCAAGCCGTTGGCGGACAAGAACGGCGTCGAGTACAAGCCCTACAACGCGGCCAACGAGCAGATGGAGGAAAATTACACCTACACGGTGCTGATGGCGCCGGTCCCCGAGCTGGTGGCCACGGCGGTGAACTGCGCCGGCTCCCGCGGGATCGTCAACATCTTCGCCGGTATCCCGGCCACCGTCACAGGCAAGATCGACCTGGACGCCTACATCGAGAAGCGGCTGTACTTCATCGGCACCAGCGGCTCGACCCTCGACGACATGAAGCGCATGCTCGAAAAGGTCGAATCGGACCGGCTCGACACGAACGTCAGCGTCGCCGCGATCAGCGGCTTCGAAGGCGCCGTCGAAGGCATTCGCGCGGTCGAGAACCGGTCCGTCGCCGGCAAGATCATGGTGTACCCGGCGTGCCGCAGCATGGGCCTGATCCGGCTGGAAGAACTCGCAACCAAGCTGCCCGACGTCGCGGCGTGTCTGAACAACGGCCTCTGGACCCGCGAGGCTGAGAAGACGTTGCTTGAAAAACATGTGGGTTGAGGCGTGAGTCTGTGACTCGATGGGTTCGTAGGAACGGTGGTTCGACTCCGGGTGTCGGGTGGCATCGTCAAGCGAAGCTTGGCGATGGTCTTCTGCCCGCCCGAAAGAGCCATCGCCAAGGCCTTTGGCCTTGACGCTGCCACCCAGAGACCCGTGACATATGCTTTGAGGCAATAGCGTCAGTAAGCAGATTGAATCCACCTTCGAATGAAAGGGCAAGAGGATGAAACGGATTGGCGGAGCATCGTCACGCGGTCGTCGGGCACTTCCAGCAACCTCCCTCCTGATCGTCTGCGCGATGGCGGGCGGCCTGTTCGCTCAGGGCCGCGAGTACAACGGCCTGGGCATGGACCTGACCAACCTGCCGCGGCTCTCACACGCACAGAGCCGCTCGATCAGTCCCGAGAATTTCACAGGCGAAAAAGGCAAGGCCGGCATGGCCACCGAAGGCACCGGTAAGAACGCCGCCCTCAATCTCGGCCAGGGGTGGAAGGTCTCGCCGTCGGTGAGCATTCCCGCGAAGTCCACGTTCACCATGGGCGAGATCAACGGCTCCGGGCAGATCCAGCAGATCTGGATGACGCCCGCCCCGCTCGACAAGACGCAGCTCTATATCCTCCGCTTCTACTGGGACGGCGAGACCACGCCCTCGGTGGAAGTGCCGATGAGCCACTTCTTCGCCTGCGGCTGGGGCAAATACGCCCAGATCAATTCGCTGGCCGTCTGCGTCAACCCGGGCAGCGCGTTCAACTGCTATTGGCCGATGCCCTTCCACAAGAGCGCCAAGATCACGATGGAAAACCTCGACGACAAGGACATGAGGCTCTACTACCAGATCAACTACACGCTGACCGACGTGCCCCAGAGCATGGCCACCTTCCACGCGCAGTACCGCCGGGAGTCGCCGCTCAAGACCAAGGGCCTCTTCACGATCCTCGACAACGTTCAGGGCCAGGGCCACTACGTCGGCACCTACCTCGCGTGGGAAGTCCACAGTCCCGGCTGGTGGGGCGAGGGCGAGATCAAGTTCTTCATGGACGGCGACAAGGAATTCCCCACCATCGCCGGCACGGGCACCGAGGACTACTTCTGCGGCTCGTACAACTTCGACACGAAAGACGAGAACGGCAAGGCGCGTTACACCGAGTTCTCCACACCATACACCGGCCTGGCCCAGGTGCTGCCGCCGGACGAGATCTACAAAGTCGGCCAGCGATTCGGGCTCTATCGCTGGCACATCACCGACCCGGTCCGGTTCGAGAAGGACCTGAAGGTGACGATCCAGGCCCTCGGCTGGAACAAGGACGGCACCTACCTCCAGGAGGAGGACGACATCGCCGCGGTGTCCTACTGGTATCAGACCGAGTCGCACGCCGCGTTCCCGAAGTTGCCCGGC
>CALMMH010000078.1 GCA_937868145.1 uncultured Phycisphaerales bacterium | reverse complement strand
CGTCTTGGGCTCTCCATTCACTCTGGAAGGCGCGATGATCTACGGCATCGCACTGGACGAGTACAGCGATCTGCTGTACGTAGCCAGCCCCAGCCAGGGCATCGCGGTCTACAGCACTTCGGATTGGAGCCTGGTCCGAACGGAGCTGGCCCAACAGATCGCGATCAGCATCGCGGTCGACCCCGGCCGGGACTACCTCTACTACGGCGGCGGCTTCGCCGACAATTTCTATCTGACGCAGCGGAGGATCTCCGATTGGAGCAAGAAGGAAGTGCTGGTCGATCCGAACGCCGGCATCATCGGTCTCGGAGTCGACCCGGACACAGGCCTGATCTACGCCACCACCGGCCGGGACAACCGCGAGGGATGCGGCAAAGACCTCGTGGTCTACGACACCGATCTGAACCTGCTCCAGACGATCCCGGACATCGGACGTCCGACCGGCCTGGTCATTCCCGCCAACGACACCAGTTTCAACCCGCTGGACCTGACCAAGACGATCACGAACGGGCTCGGCGGCAAACCCAACGACGACGGGCTCTACTACGCCGTCATCGGAGATCTGGTGAAGTATTCCATCTGCTTTGACGACAGCGGCTACGTTCTGACGGACGTCCTCGTCAAGGACAGGCTGCCGGCGGAGGTCACCTTCGTCAGCGCCACCGGCGACGGCGACTACGGCCAATACGATTCCGCGACCCACACCTACACGTGGCGAAATCCGTCAATGAAAGCCGGCAGCACAACCTGCCTGGAGTTGATCGGCCGACTGAAATCGGACACCGCGGCGGGACAGGTCTTCACCAATCAGGTCACCCTCGACACCGACAAGACCCCACCGGTGACCGTACGCGTGGGAGCTGTCGCCACGGTGACCACATACAAGCCGCTGAACCTCAGCAAGATCGTGTTGTCGCCCGAAGCCACGAGCGACGGGGCGGTCCTGTACGTCCATCCGGGCGACGAGATCACCTATCGCATCTCCTATGACAACAGCGACAACGATGGCGAAGTGAGCAAGGTGGTCATCGTCGACATCCTGCCGGAATACGTGGACCTGGTCCGCGCCACCGGCGACGGCGACTACGGCTCCTACGACCGCGATGCGAACACGTACACCTGGACGCTCTCCTCGCTGGCGGCCGGCGAAACCGGCAGCGTGGACATCACGGTGCAACTGCGCGACGACGTCCCGGCGGGAACGGTTCTGACGAACCGGGCCGCGATCAAGAGCGACGAGACGCCGGATACGACCAAGGGCACGGATGTGACCGTCGCATACGAAGCGTTGGAGATCGAGAAGACCGTGGTCAGCCCGACCGACCCAGTCGACGAGCGGGACCGGCCCTATGTGGCCCCAGGCGAGCAGGTGACCTACAACATTACCGTGCGCAATCCCTCCAGAAACACCACCGTCACGCAGATCACGATCGTGGACGAACTGCCGCGCGAGATGACCTTCGTCAGCGCCGACGGCCAGGATGATTTTGGCTCTTATGATTCCGCCACGCACACGTTCACGTGGGACTATCCGCTGCTGGCAGCCGGCGACGAGGCGCATCTGACGCTGGTGGCCACGGTGAACGACGCGGTCGAACCCAACACGGTCCTCACCAACACCGTCACGGTTTCGAGCAAGCAGGCCGAACCCAGCCAAGCCCGCGCCGAAGTCGTCGTTGCCTTCACCCAATCGTCGGTCCAGGGCCAGATGTTCCTGAAGCCGAATCATATCTGGCGCAACCAGTCAGAGGCCAAGCCGGACCTCATGGTCGTCGTGCATCTGCCCGAAGGCTACGGCCTGGAGACGATCGTCAACACGCCGCTGGTTCTGACGCCGGGCAACGTAGCGTCCACGAGCCTCAAGATTTTCGGCACCAGCGAGCAGGGCAAGATCCTGTGCTTCTTCGACACCGATCCGATTCTTGCAGCCACCGAGGGTTACGGCGAATTTGCCATCCGGATCACCGGCCAGCTCACCGACGGTCGGTCGCTCATCTGCGATGGAACGCTCTACATCGTCAAGTTCGGCGGCCCGTAATAGACGCACAAAACGGCAGCTTGCCCTGCCCTACGGATGGTGGGCGCGGGAACCGCTAACGCCGGGCCGCCTGTTCCATAGAAGTTAGTTGTCCTGCCTCGTACTGCCGTGCGCGAAACGGGAGTTGCCCGAGGCCAAGCACATCACCAGCAGCTTCCTGAACGACTTGTCGGAGCTGTCAGAATTCGATGGAGAGGGATAGTGTGGATTGGCGGGGTTGACCAGATGCACAGCGGATGAGGCAGAAAACCCAGCGGTCGTCTTATGCGTTGCCCTCGCGGGGAAGTCGTATGTCATCGGCTCCCGCGGCCGCGGCGCCTTTCTTCGCAGACGTCTTGATTTCCTCCAGGTAATCTATGGCATAGTCGATCATCTGCCTGGCTATGCTGGATACGGATCTCGTGTCTATCCGTTTGTGGCTGTATCGATGGGATATTCGCAAAGCCCCCATATCCTCGTCGTACACGAAATCGTACCGCCCCAGAGACCAAACAATGCCGGCCTTTCCGATATCATCCCCTCGGCCCGGCTTGAGAATCCCCCGCTTTGTCCGGATGTTTTCCATGACTCTCTTGAGGTCGAAATCCACGTCAATGCCGACGCGGAGCGTGATGGAAGGGCTTCCGACGTCACTGTACTCGAACAGCTCATCCAGGTTGCGATTCTCTGAGGAGTCAACATACAAGTCGTTCAGGTGGGCGATCAAGGCATCGGGACGGATCGTGGTCTGCGCGACCCCACTGCCGATCGACTGACGCACTTTGACAAGCGTCTGAATGGTATCATCGATTTCCATGATCTCCTATCTCCGAATCTCTTCAGACATCCTGTCCTATGTATGCCGGCCGGTGCGCACATTGTACACGACTGCCGACGCAACGGCCACCTGAAACCGGCAGGGGGAGTCCCTTTCTTCCGGCCCGACGCGAGGTCCCGCAGATTCCTTGCGACGTATTCCGGGTTCCGGGCCTGAAAGCGACGATATTCAATATTATGGAGGGAAAAACTAAAAAATCGATTGCGGGGCCGTCGCGGGCTCGTATAATACAGGGTGGTTCCGTGTTGCTGTGAACCTGGGACGATCGCCTGATGAAGCTTTGAAGCAGGAACGTGCGCCGTAGATCGCGTCACCGGCCTTAAGCCCCGTCTCCCGAATCCTCTCTCCTGGTTTGGCACGCCCGCGAAACACAAGTTGTCGACGCACACGAAAGGGGGGCACAGAATGGATATTTGCGTAGGGAACCTGCCGAATGAGATCACCGGCAGCGACCTTCGAGAGGTGTTTGAGTCGTTTGGTCGAGTGGAGACTGCGAATGTGGCGAGACGCCGCCATGGCAACGAATCCGGGGGATTGGGATTCGTGGGCATGCCGGCCCGATACGAGGGCGTCAGCGCCATCCTCGGGGTTCATGGCAGGAACGTCGGCGGACAGACGATCACGGCCGCCGAGGTCCGACCGGGGGATCCCGTTTCCGGGGCTTGTCACACCCGGTGTCGCTGCCGGACTGGGAATTAAGCGATAACAAGATCATGTCCATCAATGCCCTGGATTGGGGCAAGAAAGGGGATTCATGAAGATTCGTAAGACAATCGACAGAATCGGTATTCGGATCGGGGACAACGAGGTTCAGGCCAGCAGCAAGAATGTCATTCCGCTTCGCGGCGCCAATAGTGAGAAGCTCAGGCAGGACACATCCAGCCTGAAACTGCATCCCGCCCTTCAAGCCGTGGGACTGACCCATGACTTGATCGCCGAGCGGGCAAGAGCCATCTGGCTGGAACGCGGGTGTTCCTGCAATCAGGATCAAGAGAATTGGCGCGAAGCGGAGGCCCAACTGAAGACCGAGATGGGAACTGGATAGCGATCCAGCCTTTACAGGGATTGAGACGGACAATTCCGGCGAAAGCTCAAGGCAGTCTTTCGGAAGGGATTGCGCCGCTCGTTGCGAGGTGCAGAATGTCGAACATGACGAATGGTGAATACCGCAAGTCGCGAGGCACGAACAGGCCCTTCAGCAGCTCAGAGGAACAGGCCAAGGCGATCTGGACGCAGACGATTCGGCAGGAGAAGTTTCACTACATAAAGCCAAATCCCTCGGCTGAGGCCACGCCCAAGAAATGACCATCCGGTTGCCCACGATCTCGTGCGTGCCGGCGGAATCTCAGACATCGGCCCGAGTCCGGACGGGTCTGTGCGGATACCCCCGATCCGACACCGTCAGAGGATGGTGATCTGCACGGGGCTTTCGATGATCCCCGCCGCGATGGCGTACCGGGTGAGCCCCGCGGTGTCGTGAAGGTCCAGTTTGCTCATGAGACGCTGCCGGTGCTTCTCCACGGTTTTGATGCTGATGCCCAGTTCCGCCGCGACTTGCTTGTTGGCCTTGCCTTCGGCAATCAATTGCAGCACTTCCATTTCGCGAGAACTCAAGCCGGCCTTCTTCTTGATCGCTCCGCGCCCCTCCGGCGAATCCAAAGAAAGAGCGCCCAATCGATTGGCAACGGACGGACTGAAGAATGTGTTTCCTTTTTGAATTTCCCGGATCGCCCGGCCCAGGACATCGGCGGACGTTTGTTTGACCAGATATCCCGCCGCGCCCAACAGGACGACCTGCCGGATGTACTCGTCATCCCCATGCGCCGAGAGGATCAGCACCCTGGCGGCGGGGACGTCCTTCACGATTCGCCGCGTGGCTTCCAGGCCGTTGAGCAGAGGCATCGCGATATCCATAACGACCACGTCGGGACGGAGTTTCTTCGTCAGTTGGATCGCCTGGCGACCGGTTTCCGCCTCGCCGACCACCTCGAAATCCCCTTCCGCCTCCAGCAAGGCCCGAAGCCCCTCTCGGACAATCATGTGGTCATCCGCCAGCAGCACTCTGATTCGCGTCATAGAAACCGGCCCCTGTAGAATCCCTGAGAGGTCTAAGCCTTGTTGCCATTGCTGAAGGGGATCTCCGCCCGGATCGTCGTGCCTTTGCCCGGCGCGGATTCGACGGCAAAGCGGCCGCCAACCATCTCCACTCGCTCGCGCATGCCGACCAGTCCCAGGCCTTTGTTCCTTGGGGCGGACGACGCGTCTGGCGCCTCAAAGGACTTCCCGTCGTCTTGCACTTCCATGCGGATGACGCCCCGGAGTTTTCGGATGTTCACGTTCACCCGGCTGGCATGCGCATGTTTGGCC
>CALMMH010000077.1 GCA_937868145.1 uncultured Phycisphaerales bacterium | reverse complement strand
TGGATAGTTTCTGCGACGCAGTGGGCATCTCCGCGGCCCTCATGGACCCTCAGGGCAAGATGTTCGTCGGCGCCCGCTGGCAACCGATCTGCACGGAATTCCATCGGACCCACCCTCAGACCTGCGTCCGTTGCATCGAAAGCGACACCGTCCTGGCAAACCAACTGACCCTCAACAAACAATCGACGCTCTATCAATGCCGCAACGGCCTCACGGACGCGGCCTCCCCGATCGTCATCGACGGCATGCATGTGGCGAACATGTTCATCGGTCAGTTCTTTCTGGAGCCTCCGGACGTGGACGCGTTCCGCCGGCAGGCGAAGGAGTTCGGCTTCGACGAGACCGCGTATCTGGAGGCGCTCTCTCGCGTGCCCGTCGTCGCCAAGGAGAGACTCCCGGTGGTGCTTACGTACATGACGACCTGCGCCCGACTGTTGACAAAGATCGGGCTCGAGCGAATTCATGGGAATCGCCATGCGTCGGAACTTTTGCGGCGCGCCGACGAGTTAAACAGGGCCAACCAGGCTCTGCGTCAACAGAGGGGGGCGGCCTTGAGCCTGGCCGAGGACGCCAACGAGGCCCGGGCGACCGCCGAACGCGTCCAGCAGGCGCTGCTTTTGAAGGACAGCGCCGTCGACAGCGCCACCAGCGGCATCGTGTTCGTCGGCCTCGATGGCAAAATGACCTTTGCCAACCCCTCAGCCCTGAGGATGTGGGGGTACGAGGAGGAAAGCGAGATTCTCGGAAAACCCGTCGCAGCGTTTGTGAGAGCGGACGGAGACGGATCGGAGGTCAGCCGATCGGCCATGGAACAAGGCGTCTGGAACGGAGACATGACGGCGCATCGAAAGGACGGATCGGAGTTCATCGCCCAGGTGTCGACCAGCGTCGTCAAGGACAAGAACGGCAAGCCGATCTGCCTGATGGTCTCCATCGTCGATGTGACCGAAAGCCGGCGGCTTCACGAGATTCTCGACCGCAAGCAGAAGAACCTCGAGGCGATCTTCGATGCGACTCCCCTGGGCATGCTCTTGGTGAACGACCGCGTGGAAGTGACGCGCGCCAATGACGTGATCCGCCAGATGTCCGGAAAAGAATACGCGGACATCATCAGCCACGACGCCTGCCAGGCGATGGGCTGCACCCATTCCACCGACCTCGTGGACCATCCCGACGCCGCCCATTCGTGCGATCGCTGCGCGCTGCGGAACATGGTTCAACGGGCGCTGGCCTCGGACGAATCCGTCCGCGGCGTCGAGATCCAACCGGGTCTCACTGAGGATTGCATGACCCGCCCCTGGCTCTCCGTCAGCGTCGAGCCGATCAACATCGACGGAAAGAAACACGTGTTGATCGCGATAAACGACGTGACCGACCGCAAACGAGCCGAAGAGGAGTTGAAACGAACCATGGAGATGAAAGCGCAGTTCATCTCCACCGTGTCCCACGAGCTACGCACCCCGCTCAGTTCAATGAAAGAGGCGGTCATCATCGTTCTGGACGGAATCGCGGGGAAGATCAACAAGAATCAGAGGCACTTCCTCGACCTTGCCAAGCGGAACATCGATCGGTTGTCGCGTCTGATCGACGACGTCCTGGACTTCCAGAAGCTCAATGCCGGCAAGATGAAAATGAACATGCAGCAGAACGCCATCGCCGCATCGGTCAACGACGTGTACAACACGATGCGGCCGAATGCGGCCAAGAGCGGCGTGCACCTGGCCGTGGACCTCCAGGCCAATCTGCCTCCGGCGGTCTACGACAGCGACCGCATCATCCAGGTTCTGATCAACCTGGTCAACAATGCGATCAAGTTCACGCCGGAAGGAGGCCGGGTTTTGGTCTCAGTGTCCAGCCAGGGCGAGCAACTGGCCATCCAGGTCACCGACAGCGGCTACGGCATCCCGAAGGAGGACCTGTCGAAGGTTTTCGACCAATTCTACCGTGTGCACCGGCCCGGCAAGGAGATCAAAGGAACCGGGTTGGGGCTGTCCATCGTCGCCAAGATCGTAGCCGCCCACGCGGGTAGAATCGAAGTCGAAAGCGAGCTCGACAAAGGCACCACGTTCACGATGTACTTGCCGCTGGTTCCCCCCAGCGTTCCAGCCGTAGATCCGAACCGGACCGATCGGAGTCTGGAGACCCTGCTCATCGGCAAACGAGCCGACGGTCGCCTGTAAGGCAAGAACCCACGGGAGCGTCGATCGGTACGACCAGGCCGTACCGGAAGTCGGCGTGCACGACTAGATTTCGTGGGGTCGGCGTCTTCCTTGAGGGTGGCAGCCTCAAGCCCTCAGGGCTTGGGGATGGCCTGACTCGTGCAGGGAGCCGGTTCGCATTCGACCATCCCCAAGGCCTAGCGGCCTTGAGGATGCCACCCCGAGCCCCCACGAAACATAGTCGCACACAAGTCGGCGACGCCGGGTGGTTTCTCTTGCTTTCCCCGTCCTCAACACGTATGATAGCTTTCATCTCTCTGTGATGAGCATCGCGACTCTGTGGTTTCGGAAGGGCGATTTGCAGTTCCATGACTGTGGTCGCCTCGCCAAGGTGGATGGGGAACGCAATGAGTGATGCGCACGACGGTCGTCCTGTGTCGGACGCGGAAGCAGGGCGGCGACGCCACGTCGCCGGTCCCGGGCGGCCCTATCAACGAGTCCAGGTTTCCCCCCCCGAGCAAACGGCCCAGGACGACAAGGGCACGCTGCGAGCGCTCTTCAATGCGGTGACCGAATCCATCCTTCTCGTCGATCCGCAGGGCGTCGTGCTGATGCTCAACGAAACCGCAGCACAGCGGTCCGGAAAAACCTCCGCCGAGATGGTGGGCGTCAATATGGCCGACGTCGGGGAGGACGGCGTTCCCCGGGACGCATGCGAGAATCGCATGAGGCATCTTGCCGAGGTCGTCGCCACGGGGCGGGCGGTCCGTTTCGAGGGGCTGCGGGCGGGCCGGC
>CALMMH010000076.1 GCA_937868145.1 uncultured Phycisphaerales bacterium | reverse complement strand
ATCTGCATCCGTTCGAACTCTGTCAGGAACGACTTGGCCAACTCCAAATCATTGCTCATCGCCAAGGCATAGGCCAACAAAGCCCCTGCCGAAGGCGATTTCTGCTCCGCAGCAAAGGCTCGATTGGCCCAAACCAGGGCGTTGCCCGGGTCCACGCGGGCGAAGCAATAGAACCACGCCATCTGCTTGGCGTTGAGTTGCACGGAAGGGAAGGCTCCCGTCTGTTGCGTCGGCTGCGACGGGCTCGAATTCGGATCGAGGATCTGAAGGGCCTTTTGCTCGGCCTGGGTGAAAAGCTGCTGCGACAGCGTCTGATTGCCCATCTTGGCGGCCGCCTTGCCGGCAACCGCCTCGAGAAACAGATCGAACTGCCCAGCTTTGCGAATGCTCTCGGCGATTTGCAGACAGGTCTGCTGGCCCTGCTGGCTGTTGTAGCAACTGATGGCCCAGGGCAGATAGACGTGCGGCGGCATCGGCTCCGATGGATACAGATACCGGAACAGATGGGCACAGTACTGGTACGACTGGGCCGCCAGGTCATAGAGTTGCCACCGCTCGCAATACTGTGCAAAGGCGATTGCCGCGTTGATGTCCAGCGGATTCTCCCGCAGGACCAGACGGAGATGCTCCAGGTAGACCGCCGGCCCGATGTCATTGGGGACCAGCTCGGCGTATTTGGCGAACGCCGCCTTGTTGTATTTGTTGTTCGAATAGGCCTGGAGCAGATAGAACTTGGCGGCCTCCTTGTCGGCTTTCTCGATCATGAGCTGAGCCAGGAGCGTCGCAAGCTCCGAATCGATCGCGGCGTTCTTGTTGCCGATCCTTTTGACCAGGGTTTCGAGCATCACCTTGCGCTGCTCGCTCGAATTCAGCCGGTCCAGAAGATAACGAATGGAGTCCATGACGACCGCGCGTTCGCACGACTGGCCGACGTAGTTCTGGAGCCAGAGCAGCACCTGATCCGAGTAGTTCTTGGAGCCGCCGGCTCGCAAGGCCGCCCGAAGCATCATGGGTTCGAGATCCGTTGCCGTTCGATCCAGGTTCTTGGCGGCTGTCAGCAGGATGATCGCCTGGTCCGCCTGAGGCCCGGTCAGGGTCTTGGACTGCACCAGATCGCGCGCGATCTCGCGGAACCGATCGGCGACCAGGGAGGAAGAGAGCGAATCGGACGTCTTGGCCGCAAGCGCCGAACCCGACCTGGCAGGCGCTTTGCCGGCGGGTGTTTGCGAGCGCGCAGACGCAGCGAGCAGGACTATCGCCAGGAACGCCGCGATCGACCTGTTTGCCAGCATCCGTTTCTCCTTGAACTCGCAGAAAACCATGCCTTAGTAATGTCGGGCAAAGCCTGCGTCCGCTTTAGGCATAATCGACGTAAAACCACGTATGCACAAGGGTTTAGATGCCACCGCGTCCGATAAGTTCCAACGCAGCCCCGCCTTTTCCACCCTCCACGGCAGCGTCGTCGCTCAGACCGCCGCGTATCGCCGCTTCCCCAGAAACAACGAGAGCATTTCGATGCGGAGGAGTCTGGCCAGAACGCAGTAGACAGACGCCCCTGCGAGCACCGCCACTCCAAGCGACAAGACTCGGGAGGACTCGCTCAAGAGGTACTGTACGCCCCCCACCGTCAGGGCCATACCGACCGTGGCCAGTGCGGTGTCCCGCAGAGCCCGGCCGATCCCGACGAGGACAGCCGAGCCGAGACGCCGCCGCAGAGCGATGGCAAGCATCGCCACCTGGACGTATGAGCAAACAGCCGTCGCAGCCGCAAGTCCGCCACTGCCCAGAGGCCAGACCAGGACGAGATTCAGGACCGCGCCGATGGCCACGGCGATCACCGCGGTCCGCGCCGGCACGCTCGACTCCTGCAAAGCGTAAAAAGCCCTTGTAAGGACCTGCTGGGCGAAGTACCCCGCCAGACCCAGCACGTAGAACGACAGGGTCACGGCGGTTGCAGCGCTGTCAGCCCGTGTGAATTCGCCCCGCTCCAGAATCACCGCCACCACCGGGCGGCTGACCAGCCATAGCCCCACCGTCGCGGGCAGCGCGACGAAGACCGTACATCGCATACCCCACGAGATGGTCCGGCCGAGTGAATCAAAGTCCCGCTTGGCCGCATCGACGCTCATGTCGGGGAAGATGGCGGTCGCGAGAGAAACGCCGAACAGGCCCAGCGGAAGCTGATAGAGCCGCTGCGCGTAGAACAGATGCGACACCGCCCCTTCCCAGAGAGGGTAGCGGATCGCATGTCCCAGCAGGGAGAAGGACTCGCCCTTCTCGGCCGAACCGGACAGCCACAGTGCGGTAAAATCGTTGATGAGGGTGCTGATCTGCGTGGCGGTCAGTCCGAGGATCATCGGGCCCATCAGGAACAGCACCCGCCGAAACGGTTCGGATCTCACGTCCCACGCCGGACGCAGAGAGACGCCGAGCCTACGCAACGGCGGAACCTGCATCCCGATCTGCACCAGACCCGCGAGCACGACGGCCGCCGAGACGACAAAGACTGTCGTACGTTGCGGCAGCGCGAGGACCCAACTGCCAAGGCATAGCCCCGTAATGAGGAAGACGTTGAGCACCGCGGGAGCCGCCGCCGGAACGGCAAAGTGCCGGTGCGTGTTCAGAATGCCCCCCAGGATGGCCACGACGCAGATCAGGACCATATACGGCAGCATCAGGCCCGTCAAAGCCAGCTTGAGCCGGGCGCCGTCGTGGGTCGCCATGAAATGATAGTACAGCCAGATGAACGCTTCGCCCAGGAGGGTGACCGCCGTCAACAGCACGAAGACCGCAGTCGCGACGGACATCGCGAGACGATTGGCCTTCTGGGGGTCGCAGTGCAACTGCTCGCTGTAAACCGGGATCAAAGACGAGGCCGCAGCCCCTTCGCCGAAGAGCCGGCGGGCCAGGTTGGGGATCTTGAACGCGATGGCCCAACCGTCCATCAGGCCGCCGGCCCCGAGGAAGTAGGCGAACGCCATATCGCGCAACATGCCCAGGACCCGGCTCAGGGCGGTCAGCGCCACAATTTGTCGAAATCCCTTGATCAACCTACGTCCTCGGCGCGACGCTGAACGGGCGGGAGCGACCGACGTTGTTGAGCAGACCGACGGCCATCATGTTGACCAGCAGACTCGAACCGCCGTAGCTGACGAACGGCAGCGTCAGGCCGGTGATCGCCATGATGCCCAGGGTCATTCCCACATTGACAAGCACCTGGACCGCGAACATCGCCGCAATCCCGACGGCCACCAGTCGAGCGAAGGGGTCGATGTTGTGCGCGCCGATCTCCAACCCGCACAGGACCAGCACAACGTACAGCCCCAGAAGCACAAGGCTGCCCAGGAAGCCGAACTGATGGGCGATCACCGCGAAGATGAAGTCATTGTGCCGCTCGGCCAGAAAATCGTACTTGATGAAGGGCCCCCGCCCGAACCCCCGGCCGGTCAGCCCGCCGGAGGCGATGGCGAATTTCGAGCGAATGAGGTGATAGCCCCACTCGTTCTGCCAACGGCGTTCCGTGAACTTGGTGCCAAGGAGGATGTCGCTGAAGGTAGGATTGCTCTCGGCTTTCTGGCGAATCCACTGGCTTTGCAACAGTACGCCGCTGATCCGCTCCCGCTGATAGGCGCGCATTTTGAGCCACATCACGGGACTGACGAGAACCGCCAAAAGCACAATGAGCACGAGGTGCTTGGGCCTGGCCCCGGCGATGAACAGCATCGCAAAGAACACCGGCATCATCAGCATCGCCGTGCCCAGGTTGGGCTCGATCAGAATCAGCCCCACGGGCAGCAGCGTCAGCACAAAAGGACCGATCAGAGCCTGGAAGCTGCGGTAGTTGCTGCGATAGCGGAGGTACCATGCCAGGGCCAGCACGTAGGCCAGCTTGCACAACTCCGACGGCTGGAGCTGCGGCAACGCCGGGTGAAACACGAGCCAGCGGTGGACATCGTTGCGGTTGGACCCGGCGAAGGGAAGTGAAATGAACCGGCTAACCAAGAGGTACACCAGAAGCCCCAGCACGATCCCATAGATCCAGTAGCTCAGGTCCCCCAGTCGGCGGTAGTCCACCACGTTGGCCGCGACGAACCCCATCAGGCCGAGGACAATAAAGACAAGCTGCTTCTTCCAAAGCCCGGCCATCTCGGCGACGTCCTCGGCGCTGGCGGGACTGGCTTCGACCGGATTGCCAATGGCATAGATCGTCAGGACCCCCACCAATAGCAGCAACGCCACGCTGACCAGCAGGCAAATCCTCACGAGCAACAGCCGTCCCGTAAGAAAATTACGCATGCCCAGAGCATATCATGAGCAGCGGTTTTCGTACATGAAAGAGTGATGAAATGGCCTCGAGGAACTGTCGTCTCCTGTCCCGAGCCCCCCAACCAGGTTTTTTCCGGTCCTTAGCTCTGTTTTGCCGACCCTCGGATCATTTGGCAGACGCCGGCGCCCCCTAACGACCCTTCGGCCCTTCCGACCGCCCGGTAAGGGACGATCCTCAGGGGTTGGAAGGACAGGGAACGGTTGATTCTCCGCCTAAGGGCTTGATTTTTTGAGTCCTTTCTGGTACTCTGGGACGAGATCTGTACAATGAGCAAAGAGTACCTACGGCATCGCGGTTATGCAGATTCACCGATACAAGAATTTGCGGAGGAGCGAGGGCCGTCTCTGACAGGTGCAGCAAGTCGAACGACGACCAAGATCCGGCGGGGTCCCTTGGCTCTGCGAAGAAGAACGAAGAAGAGAAGAAAAAGGAAAGGTAGGTAACGTCATGACGAGGAAGCTCAGCGTATTCCTGGCGGCGCTTCTGTTGGCCAGTCCGGCGATGGCCGCCGTGCATATCATCGCCGAGTCGACGGATTCGACCGTGGCCATCAAGTATGCGACCGATGGGGAGAGAGTTCGGGCGTTCGCCTTGGACATCATCGTCGATAAGGGGAATATCGTGGGTATCTCCGACTTCATTCGCGGAGAGAGCACTGCTGAGAAACCCGGCTACGGCATTTTCCCGGGCAACTTCGGCCGCTACATCACGGTCGACGCCGCCACCGGCGAAGTCGACAGCTGGGATCCGAACGGCTATACCCCCATCGCCGATCCTTGCGACCCCGGCGCTCTGGGCGGCCTGGGCACCAGCGGCATCACCATTGAAATGGGCGCCCTGTACTATCCGACAGGCGATGACTCGCCGAGCGCTCCGCCCACCAGCGGCCAGTTGTTCACGCTGACCCTCAGCGAGCCGGCCAATGTGACCGTCACGCTGAACGAAGTCCGCGGGGGCGTCGTCCTGACGGACCCGGACATCGCCGCGACGGTCGATCTGGCCCAGGCGACGAATGTCGTGGTCAGCGGCGGCGCATCGGCCGGAGCCGAGCTGCTCTCCGCAAGCCATCCGGACTACACCGAGTGGGTCGCCGTCGGCAAGCCCGCCTGCTGGGCCTACCCCCGGCAGTGCCACGGTGACGCAGACGGCCTGAAAGAGACCTCCGCCGCAGGCGTCTCCTACGTCAGCCAGAAAGACCTCAATGTTCTGGTCGCCGCCTGGCAAGTGAAGGAAGCCCCCTTCGGTCCCGGCGTCGCCGCCGTCGAGAACGGCATCTGCGCCGATTTCGCACATGACCAGGACGGCTCCAGCGCGACCGGGTTCCACCGGGTCGGCGTCACGGATCTCAATATCCTCGTGGCCAACTGGCTCGTCAAAGAAGCGCCCCAGGGCGCCGGTGTCCCGGCCGATTGCGGCGGGAGTCTTGTGCGGTAAGCAACCGTTCGCCGGTTGAGAATGACGATCCTGAGAGGCAGGTCTTCGGACTTGCCTCTCTTTTTTTGCCCACTTCTCGCACAGGCAGTACAATGCGGTCTTGCGTGTTGTGATTCGAATGCATGGAAGGAACTCGACACATGAAGATCGAATGGACGCTCCTGGCAATACTGAGCACAGCAGTGACGATACTCGGCGGCTGCGGGGATACGCGGAAGAAACCGGCCGATTCCATGACTGTGAGCACGGAAGACAGATCGGCCTTCCCCGCCGGCTTGGCGGGACACTGGAAGTCCGATCGTCACGGCTGGGAACTCGTGATCGAGCCGGACGGCCGGATCTCCTCGGCGGTCATCAGCTTCGGGCGGGTCCAGGTATACCCCGACCGAACGACCACCGTCACCACCGTGACCGGCGAGCAAGCCGTCTTCACCCCAGGCTCCTGGGCGATCGATTACGACCCTGCGACACGCATGCTGGTCGTCAAAATCACGATGTCTCACGTCCGAGTCCCCATGGGCGTCCAGACCCTGGAAGGCTCCAGCACGGACATCTTTTCCGGCGTCGTCTCCCCCACGATGGACGCCTGGCAAACGCAATGGACCGCGTTCACCGACTACAAGGCCCAAACAGGCGAAAACAAATCGGTCGAGCTGTCCACCGACAAAACCTACGGCGACGCCCAGCCCCTGCTCTTC
>CALMMH010000075.1 GCA_937868145.1 uncultured Phycisphaerales bacterium | reverse complement strand
GCGGATGGAAGGGGCCGTATTTCGTGGACGCGGACCACATCGGCTTGGGCAATGTCGATGGATTCATGGACGCCAGCGACTTCTTCACGCTCGACGTCGCGGACTTCGTGAGCCGACAGGCGCTTGCCGGCGACATCGACTCCTTCATCGACCAGCACAGCGATCTCCTTGGGACGCACAGGATCGAAGGCATCCCCGAGCCGATCGAAATCGGCGAGTCCCACATGCGGGCCATCGCGGGCAAATATCTCCTTGCGGTGCAGCAGGCCGGCGAGATTTTCCGCCACATCGAAGCGGTGAAAGGCCCCGGCCAGTTCGCGACGGAAGTCTCGATGGATGAGACGGATACGCCGCAGACGCCGGTGGAGCTGCTGGTGATCCTGGCCGCGATCGCCGACGAGGGCATCCCGCTCGAGACGATCGCGCCGAAGTTCAGCGGGCGGTTCAACAAGGGCGTGGACTACGTCGGCGACGTGAGCCGATTCGCCGCCGAATTCGAGCAGGATCTGGCGGTGATCCGCTTCGCGGTAGAGCGGTTCATTCTGCCTGGGACGCTCAAACTCAGCATTCACTCCGGCAGCGACAAATTCTCAATCTACGGCCCGATCGCCCGCGCGATCCGCAAGTTCGACGCCGGCCTGCACTTGAAGACCGCCGGCACGACCTGGCTCGAGGAATTGATCGGCCTGGCCGCCTCAGGCGGCGAAGGTCTGACCATCGCGAAAGAGATCTACACAACGTCGCTGGGCCGCATGGACGAGCTCTGCGGCCCCTACGCCACGGTGATCGACATCGACAAGAAGAAGCTCCCGACCCCGGCGGAGGTCGGCAAATGGGACGGCCACCGATTCGCCGCGGCCCTTCGCCACGACCCCTTCTGCCCGCACTACAACCCAAATCTCCGCCAGCTCCTGCACGTAGGCTACAAAGTCGCGGCGGAGCAGGGTCCGCGATTCCTGGACACCCTCGACCAATACGAGTCCACGGTTGCCGAGAACGTAGCCGCGAACCTCTACGAAAGGCACATCAAACCGCTGTTTCTGCTTGCGTAGGCAGCGTCCGCATGCCAAAAGTGCATCACTGCGGCTGCGACCACGTCTATTATGACGATGCGATGTGAATTCCTGCGATGAATGGCTCGACTGGGGTCTTTTGCGAGGGAAGACAGCCATGAGGACGCGTTTGATTCTTCCGATTGCAGTCCTTGCGCAAGTTAGCAGGGTGGCGGCCGGGGCCGTGCCGAGCGCGAATGAGCTGCTGGACCGCTTTACCGCGACGATGGACCGATGTCAGCGATCATTTGCGTGCACCGAGGAGGGCACAAGGACGTGCATGATCACGAAGACGTCTTTGCCGGCCTATCGGTTGGGCGAACACACGCGCTACTATTGGCGCGAGTATCGATGGGACGGTCGGCAGCTCAGGAGACGAGAACGTACCTGGGGCGACTGGGAATTCAGGCCTGCTTCCGAGTCCAGATCGAAAGAACAGGCGACATATGAGATCGGTCTGTCGAAGCTGGATTGCTCGATCCAATACTCGGGCTTTGTGGACAACCTGCAGGAGGGGCTTGTCGGATACCGGGCATTTCCGTCCGATCCGAAAGTGGTCCGAGAGGATGCCCTCAACAATACGGTTTTCCTGAATCGGCTCGATCTGGAGCTGCGCGACTGCAAGGATGCGAGTGTCCGCGCGCAAACGGAACGAATCAACGGCGTGGACTGCTATGTGCTCGATGCACAGGACGCCAACGGAAGGCATACCCTTTGGATTGACCCCAACCATGGATATCACTTCGCCCGATGCACCCGCGAAACCGAAGGGGAACGTTCGGTGACCGAAACCGTCGCATTTCAGCAGGTCGATGGCGAGTGGATTCCTGTCGAGCGGGTATTTGACATGAGAACGTTCATGCCTCCCGGTCTCCTTGAGATGCATATCGTTGAGCGGGTCAAGATCAGCGAGTTCAAGATTCGCCCGGATCACAAAGCGCTGAAGTCCTTTGAGTTCGACGACCAGATCCCGAACGGCGCGAGGCTCTTCTGGGCGTTGCCGGACGGCCGTGTGCTCACGGATTACATCTGGGTGGACGGCAAGCCTGTGCACAAGCCCAAGGAATAGGGTTCCTCACGGGACTTGGAAATTCTCGGCGTCGGCGGAGAGGCACGCCCGAAGCGGTCGTGCAGGGTGAGTTTATCGCATTGCACGCCTTGGACAATGTTGCAAACCGCCCCTTTCAGGGGC
>CALMMH010000074.1 GCA_937868145.1 uncultured Phycisphaerales bacterium | reverse complement strand
ACAGAACGGAACCTTCGGGCACGTTGCCATCCATACGAAGATGGTATCGCAGCATCCTGTGAGAGTGTTCCGTGAGCTCCGGCCGTTGCGTCGCTCCAGCGCTACACGGGGACGACGCCGGCAACAGGGAGCAAAGGCCTCCCAGCACAAGGGCCCGACGGCTTTGGCAAAACACTCTCTCCATGGCGAGACTCCATGCGTTCGACTGCCTCCCTCCCGCGATGCAACAGTAGCACACGGGATCGGCGGATGCAACGAAATCACGCGACCGCCGTGGGATTCGCGGTTCGCGGGCGACGCGAAACCCCGGACGTGTTATACTGGCCGGGTCCTTCGAAAGAGTCCGTGTCTGGAGGAAACCCATGGATCGCTATCGAGAACACGTTGTCGCCAGGAGCGTTGCGGCCGAACTGGCCATCTTGCTGCTGGCATTCGGGACAAGTTGGGGTCAGGAAGACACCTTGACGTTCTTCGGCTGGTCGGACCAGCATGTGCAGGTCAACGGCAATGGCGAGCATCTGATTCCCGCAATCGATGCGATGAATTCGCTCGCCGGCAAGGCGTACCCCGAGGCGATCGGCGGTGCGGTCGAGAAGCCGGTTTTCGTCTTCGGTCTTGGGGACATCAGCGAGTGGCCCTCGCAGGCCGCGAAGAACACCTACGAGCAACTCATCACCAAGCGGCTCAAGATCCCCAACTACGACGTCGCCGGCAATCATGACATCGGCGGTTTGTCCCCCAGCGACACCATTCTCGACTGGCTTACGGAACGACACGGCGCCCTCCGCTACACGTTCGAGAAGTCCGGCGTGGTCTTTGTCGCCCTGTTCTCGGAGTACGACGAGAGCTTGAACAATCCCGCCCAGCCGATCTCCAAGCCCGCTCTGGAGCACCTGCGAAAGACACTGGCGAAGATCCCCGAAGGCAAGCCGGTCGTCGTGGCCACGCATCTGTGCTTCGACGCCATCACGAACCGGGACGAACTCGTCGACGCCTTCGGCAAGGCGAACGTCATCCTCGTCCTCGGCGGCCACTACCACAAAGCGACGGTGCACCAGTACCGAGAAATCAACTTCGTCCAGCTCCCCTCCCCCGAACCCAAGTCTTCGGGCGAGTTCACCGTCGTCCGCATCAGCGAGACCCGCCTCGTCGCCATCCCCTTCAACTACCGGGAGAACCGCTGGGCAACAGAGGAACGTAAGATTCTCGACGTCCCCATCCGAGGTCCGGCCAAGCTCTCACCGCAGGAGTCACAACCGGTTCAGGCCGACAAGTGATCGCGGCTAGGACCGCTGGTACGCGCGACGCACCTCGTCCGCGATGGCCTGGATGCCGGCGGCGACGATCTTGGCGTCTTGCGCGTAGCTGACGCGGATGCACTCGTTGGTGTGCGGCCAGGACTCCGCCAGGCCCGGGAAGAAATGATGGCCCGGCACGACGAGGACGTTTCGTTGCTTGAGACGTTCGTAGAGCTCCTGGCTCGTTATCGGCAGATTCGGAAACCACAGCCACAGGAAGAAGGCCCCTTCCGGCTTGTGGACGTGGTACTCGAGCCCCTTGAAACACTCGTGAACGCGGGCGACCGCTTCCTGCATCTTCTTCTCGTAGAACGGTCGGACGATCTCGCGGCCGGCCAGCAGAATCTCGCCCGAGAGGACCATGTCCGCGGCGATCGCGGCGCCGACGCCGCCCGGCGCAAGGCTCACCACGGCGTTGACCCTCGCGATCATCTCGACGATCTCTTCCCTGGCGATGACGATCCCCGTCCGCACGCCGGGAAGGCCCAGTTTCGAGAGACTCATACAGACGATCGTGTTGGGGTCCCAGTGCGGTTCGGCGTCCACGAAGATGATGTTCGGGAACGGAATGCCGTAGGCGTTGTCGACGATCAACGGAATGTCCCGCTCGCGAGCCAAACCGCTGAGCTTCTCCAACTCCTGGTTGCTCAGCACGTTGCCCGTAGGGTTCGTGGGCCGCGAGACGCAGATCGCGCCGATGTCGTCGCCGATTGGGAGCCTGTCGAAGTCGATGTGGTACTTGAAAGTATGCGCGTCGATGTGCTCGATCACGGGTTTCTGCGAGACGAACAAATCGGGACACAGGCCCACGTCCGCGTAGCCGATGTACTCCGGACTCAGCGGAAACAGGACTCTCTTTCGGATCCCGTCCTCGAACTCGCCGGCCAGCAGGTTGAACAGAATGAAGAAAGCCGACTGGCTGCCATGCGTCACGCCGATGTTCTGCCGACTGATGTCCCAGCCGAACTGCCGCCGGAGCAGGTCCGCGACAGCCTCGCAGAATGCGCGATTGCCCTGCGGCGGATCGTAGTTGCCGACGGCCCGGTCGAACCGCCCGCCGTCTTCGAGCATGGCCGTCATGCTCCGTCGGAACCGCTCCTCCATCGCAGGGATGTGCGAGGGGTTGCCGCCGCCGAGCATGAGCATTTCACGATGGCCGGACAGCGCCGCTCCGAGGTCGTCCATGAGTTGCCCGATGCCCGACTGCACCGCGATCTTCTTGCCGAATTTCGATACGTTCATGGAGCGTATGATGAGGTCGGACGGTGCGACGAGTCAACTGTTTTCAGGAGAAATGAGCGTCAGACCCGCACGGCCTGTCGAGGGGTAAAGAAATAGAGCCATTTTTCGAGGACTTTTTCGCTGCGGATGGCTGACGCCGCTTTCGCGTAGAGGTCCAATTGCCCGCGATAGGACTCGGCCCGCCTGGCGACCTCGGGACCCGAGACATGATCGGTCTTGAAGTCGATCACAACCAGTCCGTCGGAAGTCTTCACGAGGAGGTCAATGACTCCCTGGACGACGACGATTTCCTTGGCGTCTTTCGGCATCCCAGGGGCCGCATCACAGGCAGGCAGACCATACGTGAAAGGCCACTCCTGCCAGACCGCGTGCTTCGCGTCGCACACGATCTCGCCGAGATCGCTTTCGAAGAACGCCAGAATCGAACCGGTGTCGATCGCCTCGGCGACATTCTCGGGAATCGCGTCCTCGCCGACGAGCCGGTCCCTGGTCTTCTCGATCACGCGGAGCGTGACGGGCCGCTTCAGGTCGAGCGACGAGACCACGAGGTGGGCCGCGGTGCCGACGACCTTGGCCAGCCGCGATCCCGACAGCCCGGACTCGGCCGCAACCAGGGCGGCCGGCTGGCGGTCCATCGCCTCGGAGTAGTCCCGCTGGACGAACTCGTCGTCCTGGTGCGTCAGCTTCGTGACCGAACTCTTGGCCGCCAGTTGAACCGCATACGAATGGGGATAGGTTCGCGTCAGGACGCTCTTGACCTGGGCGAGCAGCCGCTGGCCGTCTTCCTCAACCGCTTGCCCGACCGGCGCAAAGAACGCCGACTTGCCCTTGGAAGTCCGCAGCGTCATGACGTACCGCGAGAGGTCCTTCAACGCGTCCTCGCCGTGAACGCACAGGTCGAACAAACCCTGATCCGATGCGTCGTCCGCCAGACCGGTCTGGAACGCCGTATGCAGAGCCCGCTCATCGGAAAGGCCATAGAGGACCCACTCCAACGAACTCTTGCACGGCCTCAGCAGCCAGGCCGGGACCTGCCCGCCGCCGAGGAGCAGCCCCTGCGCGAGGATCTTGCCGCAGTCGGTCCGCTTCTGCGAGGCGGTCAGGATCAGCCGGTCGCGGGCCCGCGTCGTGGCGACGTAGAGGACCCGCATCTCCTCCGCCAGCAACGTCGCCAGCTTCTTCTCGCCGATCACCTCGTGCGCCAGAGAGCGGAGCTTGGTGTTCGACCGCGGATCGATCACCTGCAGGCCGATCGCGCTGTTCGCGTCGGCAGCCAGGTCCGCGTAGATGTCCTGCTTGTTGAACTGCGTCTCCAGCTCCGCGAGGAACACGACGGGGAACTCGAGCCCTTTGCTCTTGTGCACGCTGAGAATCCGCACGGCGTTGCCCGCCGCGATGCCCGGTTGGGCCGGGGCCCAGTCCTGTCCGGCCTCGTCGAGACGTTCGAGGAAGTCGACGAACCGCGTGAGCGAGGCGACGCCCGAGTTGCTGGCGAACCCTTCGAACTGGACCGCCCGGTCGTGGAGCCTTAGCAGGTTGGCCTTGCGGGCCTGTCCGTTCGGCAATGCGGAGACGAACGCAAGGAAATGGCTCTGGCGATAGATCCGCCACACGAGCCCCGCCAGAAGGCCCCGGCGGGCGAGGCTTCGCCATTGATCGAGACGTTCAAAGATCGCGGCCAGTTTGCTCTTCAAGTCG
>CALMMH010000073.1 GCA_937868145.1 uncultured Phycisphaerales bacterium | reverse complement strand
CGGGTCCCCGTCGAGATCACGTATCTGACCAGCGGCCTGACCTGGCGAGCCTTCTATATGGGCACACTAGCTAAGGACGAAAAGACGATGCAGCTCCAGGGCTATGTCCGCGTCACGAACAACAGCGGCGAGGACTACGAGAACGCCCAGACCCGTCTGATCGTCGGCAAAGTCCATATTCTCGACCAGATCGCCGAACTGGCCCAGCGCGAGTACCCCTACGGCCGGCCCGGCGAGGCGATCATCATGCCTCGGGCCCCGCAGCCCGCTATGGCAGGAAAAGCTCGGGGCGAAATGCGCCAATTGGCGGTGACTGCCATGGCCAAGCCGAAGGAGATCGTGAAAGAGGGCCTCAGCGAGTACTTCCTGTACACGATCGAAGGCACCGAGACGATCCCGACCGGCTGGTCGAAGCGGCTGGCGAGTTTCGACGTCGATGGCGTGCCCGTCGTCAATCTGTACAAGTTCGAGGAGGAGCGGTACGGCCCGCAGGTCGTGCGGTTCCTGAGCTTCAAAAACGACCAGGAGCACAAGCTCGGCCAGACCCCGATTCCCGACGGGAGCCTCAAGGTCTATCGATCCGTCGATGACCAGAAGCACCTGTCCTACGAGGGCCAGTCGGCCTTCAAGTACATTCCCGTCAACGACGAGGTGGAGTTGAACCTCGGGACCGTCGCCGACGTGGTCGTCGAGCCCAAGCTGATGGACTACAAGACAGAGAACTACCGCTTCAACACCAAAGGCAACGTCAACGGTTGGGACGAGGTTCGCACGTTCACGGTCGAGGTCCGCAACACGCGTGACGTCCCGGCCAAGATCGAAATCATCCGCAACTTCGGCACGCCGTCGTGGGATATCAAGCGGTCCGGCGACGAGACCGGCTTCGAGAAGGTCGATCTGGACACGGTGAAGTTCACGCTGGAGCTGACGCCGCAGTCGAAGAAGACGTTCGAGTACACGCTGACGACCTACCAGGGCGTTCGGGCCGAGGACGCAGCCAAGCGGTCCTCGCAGTCCAAATGAAAGGATCCTCTCAGATGAGACATCTGTGCATTTTTATGACAATCGTGGCGCTCGCCACGGCGGCGCAGGCCAAGGTCGATCTGACCACGCTGCCGGCGAGGGACACGGTGCAACTGACGATCTACAATTCAGCGGACATGACGCTCGTGCGGGATGGGCGCTCGCTGACGCTCAAAGAGGGCGAAAACGCCCTGCAATTCTCCTGGGAGAACACGCTGATCGATCCGACGAGCCTGGAAATGCTGCCCAAAGCCAAGCCCGGCGAGGTCGAAATCACCGAGCTGACGTATCCGGCTCGCGTGCAGAACGTCGGCGTGTGGAACGTCCGCAGCCAGACAAGCGGCAAGGTCCCCATCGAGATCAGCTATTTGACCAGCGGCCTGGCCTGGCGGGCGTTCTATATGGGGACGCTCTCGGCCGACGAGAAGACCATGCACCTGGAAGGCTATGTCCGCGTCACGAACAACAGCGGCGAGGACTACGAAAACGCCCAGGTCCGGCTCATCGTCGGCAAGGTCCACATCCTCGACGAGATCGCCGAACTGGCCCGGCGAGAGTATCCCTACGGCCGACCGATCGAGCCGGTCATGCCGGTGCCTGCGCCGGCGGAGGAAAGTGCCCTGATAATGTTCGACCGCGCGGACAAGCTTGAGATGGCTGAGGCAATAATGCCGGCTCTCGGCGAGCCGAAGGAGATTATCAAGGAGGGACTCAGCGAGTACTTCCTGTACACCATCGAAGGGACCGAGACGATCCCGAACGGCTGGTCGAAGCGGCTGTTGAGCTTCGACGTGGACGATGTGCCGGTGGTCAACCTGTACAAATTCGAGGAAGACCGCTACGGCCCGGAGGTTGTGCGGTTCCTGAGCTTCAAGAACGACGAAGAACACAAGCTCGGGGCCACGCCCATCCCGGACGGCACGCTGACGGTCTATCGCACGGCCGACGCCCAGGGGCATTTGTCCTATGAAGGCCAATCCTCGTTCATGTACATCCCGGTCAATGAGGACGTGGAGCTGGATCTCGGGCCGGTCGAGAACATCGTGGTTGAGCCCACGCTGATGGAGTATCGAACCGACAACTATCGCTTCGATCGGGATCGGGACGTCGCGGGCTGGGACGAGGTCCAAGCGTTCGAGGTCAAGGTCAAGAACACGCGGGACGTTCCGGTCAAGATCGAGATCCGGCAGAATTTCGACACGCAGTACTGGACCCTGAAACGAGCCGGCCAGATCGACGAGTTCGAGAAGGTGGACATGGACACGGTCGAGTTCAACCTGCTCTTGCAGCCGCGGTCCGAGCGGACGTTCCAGTACACCCTGACCACCTACCAGGGCACTCGCACCGAGGACTGGGAACGCTTGTCCAAGTAAGAGAGAATCTCCGGGTGGCAGCGTCAAGCGAAGCTTGGTGATGGTCTTCTACTCATGCGAGAGCCATCCCCAAGGCTTTCGGCCTTGAGGCTGCCACTCGGATCCATTCACTTCTTCAGCAATCCGCATAGTCGATCACGCCTGCGGTGCGCCTACGGCCGGCGTCACATCCTGTTGCGGCGGAAAGACATTGAACTGCGGTCCATACTGGGCCAGGTAGTAGAGGCTGTACGATCGGTTGAAGACGTGGACCGGCAACAGAACCACCGTCCCGACGTACGGCAGGACAAACAGGCACGCCGC
>CALMMH010000072.1 GCA_937868145.1 uncultured Phycisphaerales bacterium | reverse complement strand
TGCAGCTTACGGCTTATGCGTCAATGGCAGGCGGGTAACGCGTATCCGCTTCTTATCGACGACGCAGATCGACCTCTCCAGGGTCTCAGGCGGTACTTTCCGCAACACACGGCTCAGCAGGTCGCACATCTCGCTATCAGAGTAGTTTCCCCCACGAAACAGGATCAATCCGGGCCCGTCCGCCAGACTCAATGCCATCAGGCGAGGAAAATCCAAATCCGCCGTGATAACCACTCGGCTCTCTCGCCGGGCGATTTCCAGCAGTTCGTCATCCGGGGCGCGATCCCTGCCGATCCGGAAGGCATGCACCCCTTCGTGCCCGTGCGCTTGCAGCACATCGAGCAGCAGGGCAGATACCGGCATATCCAGCAGGAATCTCATGCGGCGAACTCGATGACCTCCTCATCAGCCAGCATCGCGGCGTAATTCAAGGCCTCCTGAATATCCTCGGCATGCAGATAAGGATAAGCCTTCAAGATGGACTCCTGCGTCTCGCCGGAAGCCAGCAGTCCGAGGAGCCGCGATACGGGGAATCGCAGCCCGCGAATCACGGGTTTGCCGCCGCAGATCTTGGGGTCTACTGTTATGCGTTGAAACACCATCGGTACGATCTCCTATTGTACACACTCCCCATTATACCATGCCGAACCCACGCCACGCAAAACGCTTCTACGCTCCAACGCTTCCACGCTTCTACCTCTTTACGCCTCCGGCCGGGATCGATTGCGTTTACCGCTTTGCCGGATACCGGCGGGCAGAGGGCTCCTGAGAGCAGCCCTTCCAGGATCGGGTGGCAGCGGCAAGGCCCCCTTGCCGATGGTCTTCTCTCACAAAATGCACGATGCCCTGTGAAGCTGCTGACGATTTCTGTTGACATAACGTCAACGGACTGCTAAGCTGAGCGTACGATGCGGATCATCAAGACCAGTATGTTGCGTGAGTTCTGGGAGGATCATCGCGAGGCGGAAGCATCGCTGCGCATCTGGGTACAGTTGGCCAAAGCCGCCGAATGGCGGAATTTCGCCGACGTGCGCAGAACCTTCCCCAGCGCCGATCTGGTGACCATGGCCAGCGGCCGGCGCGTGGTCGTGTTCAATATCGCCCACAACCGCCACCGGCTGATTGCGGCGGTGCATTTCAACACGCGGATCGTATATACCCTGATGATCCTGCCCCACAAGCAATACCAGGCCGATGCCTGGAAGGAGCAGCTATGAAGACCAGGACGTTGACACATGATGAGATCCCGGAGAGCTATGCGGCGTTGGCCGGGCTGTTCATGCCCAGGCCGCTACGCGACGAGGTGGACTATGGCAACGCGACAGCCGTCTTGGACGCGATGGCGGGCTTCGAGATGAACCGCGATCAGGAGGACTATTTCGAGGCCATCGCCACCTTCGTGGAAAAGTACGAGATGCAGCGTCGCGTGATGGACACGCCAGACCTGACCCCGGCGGAGTTGCTGCGAAGCCTCTTGGAGGAACACGGCATGAGCGAATCGGATCTGGGCCGACTGCTGGGCGACCGCAGTCTCGGCCACCGCATCCTGACCGGCGAGCGGGAATTGAGCAAGACGCACATCCGCATCCTCGCGGAACACTTCGCCCTGAATCCCGCCGTGTTGTTAAGATGACTGCCAGTCATCCGCGACAAGGCACTCTTGCCGAGGGTCTTCATCCCGCGAACCGCCTGAAGCACGGGCCGGGGGCCAGCGGTAGAAGCGTGGATGCGTGGAAGCGTTAAGAAGAGTCCCCGCCGGAGCCGGTCCCCGTCCCCCCAAACGCTTCCAGCGGAGCAAGTCCCTGGCGCCGTCCCATCATCCCGGCGCAAAGGGCACACGGATACGGCGACAGCGGTAGGGTGGGCTCCGCCCACCGTCTTCTCTTGACAAGAATCCTACATGGATGACCCTGGAAGTCCCGCGGTCTTCGCGAGATATTTTCAAAAACCCTCGTGTGGGGAGGAGTCTGCTTGCCAAATGCGGCGTCGCCTACAATAATACTGGGGTAGACTCAGGTCGGCCTCTCAAAGAGGTTAGTGAATGGGACGTTCCATCGCGTTTTGGGGGTGTTGCAAGTGGCTTTCTATTGAATGGAGATGAAAATGAAGCTGAACCTGCTGTGTAAAATATCATTGATTTGTATGGCGATATTGTCAGTAATTCTGATCGTCCAGCTTATGTCCACCAGTGCTGGGGCGGAAGAAAAAGCCGAAGCTGCTGATACCCAGGATCGGCTTGGCGAAATGATTACCATTCGGGCCGGTCGTTTCATCATGGGCAACGATGATGGCCTGCCCGAGGAAAAGCCGCAGCACTGGGTCGAGCTTCCCACCTATCAGATCGGCAAGTATGAAGTCACCCGCGGCCAGTATCGCAAGTTCATGGAAGCCGGAGGGTATGAGGATCCGGAGTATTGGTCGGAGGATGGCTGGAAATGGAAAGAAAGCAATGAGATCGTGTATGCGGGAATGTACGGGCAGGTGACGAAAGTCACCCGGCCCGACGGCGCGGGAAAACGCGGTGAACCCGAGTATTGGGCGGCCGAACAGGAATGGATCGGTCACGGCTACGATCATCCCCGGTTTACCCAGACCGATAAGCATCCCGTCGTGGGGGTAACCTATTACGAAGCCCAGGCGTACTGCAAATGGGCCGGCGGCCGGCTGCCGACGGAAGCGGAATATGAAAAAGCCGCTCGCTGGGACGAGAAGAAACAGCATTCCAATAGCTGGCCGTGGGGGGACCAGTGGGATCGGGAAAACAGCAATAATCCCGACGACCACAACCCGGCCGGCGGCGGATATCGAGTCAATCAGAGCGCTCCGGTTGGAAGTTATCCCAAGGGAGCCAGCCCCTATGGATGCATGGATATGGTCGGCAATGCGTATGAGTGGTGCGGAGATTGGGCCAAATCCTATCCGGGAAATCCTCAGCCCTACGATCACACGGGAAAATATCATACCGTCAAGGGCGGGTGCTGGGATGACGGCAGGGCCAATTGCACCTACCGTGGCTGGTATCTTCCTCCGAGCAGCGGCGGCACGGGTCCCGGCGACAGCGACTATGTCGGCTTCCGAGTGGCCCGGTAAGGCGGGCAAGATGGCTGGACGGCCGAGAAATATAAAGGGAGAATTCACCTCATGACATCATGACACCACTGTTCACCATTCAACGGGAAATCTGTGACCGTTGCCTGCTCTGCCTCGCCGACCGCTGCGGGTGGCTTGGAGATAGGGGGATCCTGGGTCGCACCTACACATTTCACAAACGGCTATTACCTGCCGGGGAAACAGAGAGGTTCCCGGTACATTGTCCGAGGGACGCGGGGCTTTCTCTGATTCCCTTATCCCTTTCGACCCTCTCGTGGGAGGAAGACCATCGGCAAGCTCCGAGGACTGCGCTTGCCGCTGCCACACGGAGCGGAGAGGGCCCCTCTGCCATGCCATTGGCGTAACGCGTCAAATGCCCGGGGTTTGGGGCCGGGGCCCCAAGAGCAGTGTGGGGCGGGATCTCCGGATCACGACCTTCCGCCGGGCCCGGCCACGACTGAACGTCGTCGGAAAGCCCGGATCTAGCGCCGGACGCTCCGTCGCGGGCAATGGAGGGACCGAAGAACCTCGTCCCCCTCTGCACTGCGTCTCAGCGTCCCTGCGTGAGAACAACGTCCAAACAGTCTTCTTCAAGAGTGTATCACGCAGGGACGCAGTGACGCAGGGGAAGAACGGAGCAGGGGGGGAATCTGGGGACGTCAAGGGGAATGAACGGGTCCAGGTGCATTTTCAGAGGGACGTGCTACTTCTTCCGCTTCCCTTATCCCTTTCGAGCCTCTCGCGGGAGGAAGACCATCGGCAAGCTCCGCGGACTCCGCTTGCCGATGCCACCCGGAGCAGAGGGACCCGCTCTGCCGTACCCTTGGCGCAAAGTGGCGCGGTCGGAGTTGGATGCGGAGGAGGGCTTGGAGTGGTGCTTGGGGCAGGGCTCGGAGGAGAGGGTGGAGATCGCCTCGGACGGATTGTGCCGGGGTCAACGCCGGCTATCCGCCGGGCCGGTCCTCATGGGGAGCAGGGAGGTTGTCGAGAGGGAGACAGGATCGATCGGCCGCAGGTCTTGATCCAGGTCCAGTGCAGGACGATGTGAACGAGGATCAAGAGCACGAACAACAGGGCCAGGACGAAGTGGACGTCGCCCCAATCGTGCCGGCCCAGGCCGAGCAGGTCTTTGACCTCGACCGGACCCCGGCCGCCGCGAAAGCCGCCGGCGGAACCGTGCCCGCCGCCGGAGCCGGGCGGGAGGACCCAGCGTAGGATTGCGCCCGTCGCGCCCAGCAGGAGCAGATCGACGAGGCAGATCAGGTCGACCGCAAGATTCAGCGTTGTGGGTCTCATCGGAAGGTCCTAAAACAAGAGCGTTC
>CALMMH010000071.1 GCA_937868145.1 uncultured Phycisphaerales bacterium | reverse complement strand
GTCGAGCTTCAAGTCCTCCGGCACTCGCCACGAGTACTCACGACCAGAGGGTATGACGTCCCCGGCGACCATCTCGCCGTTCGCTCGGCAGATGATCACGCCAGAGTTCAGTTTGTCATAACCCTCCAAACCGAACGCTTTCCGGTACAATGCGGAATTTGTGATGTGCTGCATGCCCAAAACGCTCCCCAGGAGGACCAGCCCTATCAAGGAAAGCAACGGCAAGAACCGATACCGCCGGGATCTGGCGTCCAACAGCCAGGCCAGCAACGGGATCGAGACGACGGCCCCGAAGAGGGGAAGAACATAGCGAGGCGTGTCTTCCTGGGCTATCCTGCGAAGGTCCCCAATCACGACGTCGAGCTTGGGGTCGATCAGGACCGCTTCGACGGTGAGTTCGTCACCCGGCTTGATTCGGGTCTCCTTCGCCGGGGACACAAACAACACCTCGGCTCGCTCCGAGAAACGCAGGACGTACGGCTCGCCCTTGCGAATCTTCAGCGAATATGTCATGGGCCTGCTGCCGTAGGGCTTGCCGTCCACGTAGCGGTTGCTGACAATCATAAAGTGCAGCGGGCCGTAATCAACCGCCAGATCTCCCGGCGTATAGTCGCCCACCGGGATTTCGCAGGTTCGCACGGGTTCGTGATCATCATCCGCGGACTCTTTTCTCACCACTACGGCTCGATCTTTCGTCAACAACTCGCCCACGAATTTTCGACTCCACGCGTATCGTCTGGCAGAGCCCACGGCGAACGTTCCGAAGTCCCCTCTGTACGGCTCCACGACGAGCCGGTCGCCCGCAGATGTTGTGGACAGACGCCAATAGTCCTTTCCGATCTTATGCCACCCCAGGAGTCGGCTCCCGAAGTAGGGCCAGGCGGGTCCGCGTAGGTTCGGGTCCTGCGGAGTCAATTCCAGGACGGTCTCCGGCCTGTCCCAGCGTGTGCCGACGGGAGTGGAGTTGTGCATGACGACGTCGAATCGGTGGCCTGCAATCTCGATCTCGCCACGCCGGGCCTGGGTTGGGAACAAGCTCAGAGACGCATATCCCTTTTTATCGATCGTCAGGCGCGGAAGCACTTGCACGGACCCGGTCCCCTGGCCCCGTAAATCACCGGTGTCGAAACACAGCAAGTGCGCGACCCAATCCCCTTTGTTCAACATCACGGCGGGTGGGTTTTTCATGGGTTCCAGGGGTTTCTCTTCGGCCAGATCGCCGTCGCGGTCCAGATCGAGGTACAACCGATCGTAACCGGCGTCGGTCCCGCCGGACTCGTCCATCGCGAACCGGTAAGGAACGCCGGACTGCCCGCTGCCAAACTCCATGTCGATGCGAACTTCGCCGTAGAGGGGTTTGGTTGAGGAGAACGCAGGGTAAATCGCATTCGGATCCGGGTCGTTCCGACATGCGAAGTGGCCCCCATACCCAACACCCAATCCTGAAACTTCACGCAACGCAAAGGCCGCCGAGCCACCGCTTGTCTCATTGCCGCCCAACGCCGCGGACAAACCCACGGCGAGCCACACCACCATCGAAAGCAAAATGCACCTCCCTTTGTCCAGCTTGTTCTCGCCTAATTCCTGCATACGCTGAACTGCCGCGACGCCTCCACTTTGCCGTAAAGCTCGCGCGTGTCGTAGATGACTCTGATCGTGAAGGTCTCCTGTTCGCCGTCGAGCTTCAGATCTCCCGGCACTTGCCACGAGTAGGCGCAGGTTCCGCCTCCGCCCAAGGGCATGTCGCCTTCAGCGACGATCTCGCCGTTGGTGCGCTGGATGACGACTTTCGGCTGGAGCTGAGGCCCCGACTCCATCATCCGTTTGCGACCATCAGCCATCGTCACGATCTTCGTCTCGCTCTGCGTCATGTCGCTGACGCCGGCGATCACCATGCCCAGGCTGGAATCTACGATCACCGCTTCGAAGCGCACCTGGTCTCCTGCCGTGAAGCGGCTTCCTTCCGCCGGACGGATAAAAACCACGCGGGGCTTGTCGGAGAAGTCCAGCATGAAGGGCTTCTTCTCGCGAATCCGAATCTTGCGAGTCACACGTTCGCTCGCGATTCGCCGGCCCTCCTGGTCATAGGAATCGGGCGAGAGGGAGAACATCGCGTCCCCGAGACGAACCATCAGAAAGCCTGACGAGTAGTCGCCGACCGGGATTTCGTATCGATCGACGCCCTGCATCAAGCCGTTTTCGAGCGTGTGACCGAGGGTCAGCCGACCCTGAGCTGTGCACAATTCGCCGAACATCTCGAGCCGCTTGGCGTGGCGGCCGCCTGCCCCGAGCTGCAGGACGCCGAGCGGGCCCTGGTAGGGGTAGATGAAAAGCTGATCGCCCGTCGGCGAGCAGGAGAACTGGCACCATTGACTCCCGAGCGACCGCATGCCGCCCAGACGGTCCATCGCCGTTCCAAACAATCCCGCGTATTGACCGTCCTCGCGACGCAGGCACAGCATGCTGAACGTCGAATCGAGCCGGCCGGTGACGGCGTATCCGTAGCCGAGGAATGCCTTGTAGGTCTTGCCGTCGATCGCAAACTCTCCGCAGCGAAGGTTGGCGGCGACGAAGCCAAGCCGGGGGCTTCGGTCCTTATAAAGCCACAGTCGAGGCAACAGCTCGATCGGATGACGGTCTCCCAATTCGAACTGGAAAGGCACATGCACGGACTCGAACCAGATCGTGTCGATGTCGGAGTATGTTTGGGGAAGACCGTTCGGGTCCTTGAGAAGTTGGCGGGGCGCATTGTTCCTGAGGTCGCAATCGCCCTCTTCGTCAAGATAGAGCAGGTTGTAAACCCCCGATTTGCCTTCGGAGTGGTCGAACGCAAAGTGCAGACGACGCGGGGGGCCGTCCCCATCGTCGAACTGAGCCTGTCCATACAGCGGCGCCGCGGAGTGGAAGACCGGGTAATTGACGTCCGAGTAGCTCCCGGAATTCGTACCTACGGAGTGGCCACCCAAGAAGGAGTATCGCACTGATTCATCCACTTCCTGGAGAGGAACCTCCTCCAGAAAGACGGTCAGCCTGGCGGCGTCTTCTGCCGGGACGGGCAACCTGCTCCAATCGGCCGGAGAGGTTCGCGCGTTGCGTCCTGCGGAGCCGCTGCGATGGTGGACGTAGAACAGGAGAAGACCAACGATCAGCAGGAAACAAAGCAATTCCGCCAACACATACAGTCGCGTACGCCTGCCTGGCCGATTCTCCATGGCAATCTCTCCGCTACGGTCCGAACAACAACGAGTGCCGCGGGTTTCCACCGTATCACGAAAGCGGCCACCGGTCAAATACTACTCCTAATTCCCATCTCTTTGACACCTTTTCTGTCCAGATGTTACAATTGTATGGAGCTCGTGATTGTCGAAGGGATCGAAACATGCGAAACATGGATCGCCTGAACGCGTTCGTGCATGCGGCGGGGCTGAGTCTTCTGATTCTGCTCGCTTCGGCGGCACTGGTCGAAGCCCAGGTCAATCGCAGCTTGAAGATTCTCTATGCAGGCAGGCCGGGCTCCGATCGGGAGAAGGACTTCGTCGCCTTTCTGAAGGAACACTTCGACACCGTCCAAACGGGCAGCCTGGAGACATTCAAAGAGACCGACACGCAGGGTTTCGACGTGACGCTCCTGGATTGGGATTGGAATGACATCCAGTGTCCCAGGCCCGAGGTATCGGAGACCTTCACACGGCCTGTGATCACGCTCGGAGTGCCGGGTGGATTGATCTGCCGACGGTGGAGACTCAAAACAGGCTATATGTGAAACTGCATGGACAACGCGGCTCATGCTGAGCTGCTCGACCATGAAGTGTATCGCACGCCGCTGGCGGTCCAACCCGAATTCGAGTTCCGCAAGACACCTCCGAGCTATCGATTGGGTTATCTCGGAGAGCATCCACTGCCCGATCAAATGAAAGTCTGGCGGGTACAGGACACGCCGAAAGGCAACGTCATCGCCATAGGGAGCGGTTTCGAGGATTCTCCCGACGCCGAGATTATCGCAGTCGGGCTCAATCGCCTCAAGAAATACGGCGACGTCGCCATCGGCAGGCATGGCAGTATCCTGCAATGGGGCTACGGCGATCCCCCCTCGAAGATGACCGAGCCGGGCCGCCGACTGTTTCTCAACTGCATCCATTATGTCCGGCGATTCGAAGGCAAAGCTCCGCTCGTGCGTCGCAACGGCGAATCCCGCGAGCACTGCTTCTCCTGGAAACCTACCCAGGAAGGGGCGACTCAACTGAGACTTGTCTTCCTGGGATCTTACTCCCAGGACATCCTGAAGGAATACGAAGGCCGCTCTGACGAGTTGAACGCCTACTGTGCGGAGAACCGGGAGTTGCTCTACTGGGATGGGGGCTACCGCATCGATGAAGAAATCAAATCGCTGGGCATTCAATCAAACCGTCGG
>CALMMH010000070.1 GCA_937868145.1 uncultured Phycisphaerales bacterium | reverse complement strand
TGATTTTCAGTATTTACGGCTATTTGGCTTCTTGAATGCCGTGTACTTGCAGATGCAATCTATCGAACAACTGTACGAAGTCCTCAATGTCGCCAACAAGAAGCGGGTGTCCGCCAGCATGAGGGACCACGAACTTGTCCAGGCGAGGCATTTGCTGGCGTCTCACACTTTGAACTGCACAAGTTCAGGTCAAGACGCAGTCTCCGTTGTGACAATACAGCAGATAAGCCTACGTGGAACCGGTGCAACATACAGTACCAACGCTGGCAGGCCGATTGGCGTGAACTTCCAGACGCTATACAACTCATGGAAGCATCTGGTAGTGGAGTCATTGAACTCAGCGATTAGCAAATTCCTGACGACCTGTTTTCGAGAGGATGAAAAAAAGAAGCTCCCCTATAAGCAGAAACTGGACAATCTGACAGTCGCCAACGAACCGCAGCCTTAAGCTTTTGCTCATCACACTATAGGACATGGCGTGTATGGCGATACGGAAAAGTGTGCGTGGTCCACCCATCCTACACCCGGATTTTGAAGACCACCTTATGGACGGGGGAAGGGCAGGCGAGTTGGCAGGATGGGAGGTGGGCGTCGTGTGGATACAGGAGACAGAAGAGCCCCGGCTCGAGCCGTGTCTGGGCGAGGATCGTCCCCACGCGGTAGAACATAATGTCCTTGGCCTCGTCGTAGGGCTCGACGACCTCCAGACCCTGGATCGGCGACCAGCCCAGGACCTCCTGGCCTGCGATCAAGGCCTGGATGTCGATGTACTTCCGGTGCGACTCGAACCGGCCCTGATCGATCGGCTTGGTCGTGTAGTGCTGGATGATGTAGAACAGGTCGTCCCCATCGACGGGGTAGCGGCCGTCGGGCTTCTGCGCGATCGCCGGATCCGCCAGCACGGCAAACGCCTTCTGGAATCGCTTGTGCATCGGCTCATACAGTCGCCCGTTTTCAATTCGATCGATGATCATCGTCTTGGTCTCCTGACCCGCTGCCTGACGTATTCACACCCCTGTTGCCGGACGATTCAGCCGGCGCCACCCTCTTGATCCGAAAGCTCCAACAGGCGGACATCCTCAAGATCGATCTGACGACCGGCCGCCCGCTTCGAGGCGAGAAGGTCATCTCTGGACACAATGAAGAAATCCTGCCCCTCGTAGGTGACAGTCTTTCGCCGACTCCATGCGTCAGGGAAAGATATTCCCGGCGTGCGCGTCTGCACGTCAATTCTCACTCGATCATTGAAGACCGTGATTTCATGGGCCACGATATCCTGAGCATCCGTCATGGCCGCGGTACCGAACCCTGCCTCCATCAAGGCAGTCAGAAGCCGCTCGGCATTCTCAACGGTCGGCTCGATGAGAATGTCCAAGTCGAAGGTCGCGCGGGGCACGCCATAAAGCACGGAAGCCACGCCACCAAGAACAACATATCGGACCTCATGGCGATGAAAGGACCTGAATACGTCCTGCAACCGGTTGAGCATGTCTTCGGTCCTTTAGACGGGGATTGATCGACAAGGCCAAATCGGTGAAGATGCAGAAGGCGTCCATCCGTTCAGGCATGGAAAGGGACTGAAACCATCGCGCCTTCGCCTCCATC
>CALMMH010000069.1 GCA_937868145.1 uncultured Phycisphaerales bacterium | reverse complement strand
CGCCGGAAGCGGCGCCTTCACAATCGGCGGTGATCTTCCCGTCCATCGCCTCGGATTCGGCACAATGCGGCTGGCAGGTTCCGCCGCAACGGTGCAGCGGCCCGACGTTCGATCACACAAAAGGGACAGAATTATGAACACTCGACATCTCGGAAAATCGGATCAAAGGATCACATCGATCGGTTTCGGCTCTTGGGCGATCGGCGGAGGCAAGTGGGAATTCGCCTGGGGAGCCCAGGACGACAAGGACTCGATCGCGGCCATCCGGGCGGCCCTGGACGCCGGCGTCAACTGGATCGACACCGCCGCCGTGTATGGACTGGGCCACTCGGAGGAAATCGTCGCGAAAGCGTTGGAAGGAGTTCGGCCGCGGCCGTACCTCTTCACCAAATGCAGCCTGGTCTGGGACGATCGCGGCGCGATCGGCCACAATCTCCGGGCCGAATCCATCCGGCGGGAATGCGAGGCCAGCCTTCGCCGGCTGCGAGTGGACGCCATCGACCTGTACCAGATCCACTGGCCCAACCCGGACGAGGAGATCGAAGAGGGCTGGACCACCATGACCACGCTGCAGAAAGAAGGCAAAATCCGCTATCTCGGCGTGTCCAATTTCAGCGTCGAGCAGATGCGGAGGGTCCAGGCGATCGCTCCGATCGCGTCGCTCCAGTCGCAGTACTCCCTGCTCCACCGCGAGCTCGAAGACGAGGTCCTGCCGTTCGTGGCCCGTGAGAGCATTGGATTCCTGGCCTATTCCCCAATGGGCTCCGGCCTACTGACCGGCGCAATGACCCGCGACCGGATCGATCGCATGCCCGCGGACGACTGGCGAAGACGGAGCAGAGACTTCCTGGAACCGCAGTTGTCCCGGAATCTGGAGCTTGCGGAACTCCTTCGAGGAATCGGCAATCGCCACGGCCATTCGCCGGGCGAGGTCGCCATCGCCTGGGTCCTGCGAAACCCGGTTGTGACCGGCGCAATCGTCGGCGCAAGGCGGCCGGAGCAGGTGCGAGGCTCCTTCGGCGGAGCCGAATTCCGGTTGTCAACCGAAGACCTCGCTGAAATCGAGGCGTTCTTCGAACCGGCCGCGGCCTCGCTGGGGTAGCGCCCCTTTCTCCTTGTCGGACATGGATCCCTCCGCCATAATGGCGAGAAAACCGAGAGGGGATCTATGAAGACGCCGACGATCGTCATCCTGAGTCTGCTGACCCTGTTCAGCGTTCCGGCATCTGTTTTCGCTCAGGGCAATGAATGGGACGCTCTCAACAGCGAGGTGATGTCCCTCTATCGCAAGGGCCGGTACGCACAGGCCGCGACGGTAGCGGAAAAAGCTCTGGAAGTCGCGGAAAAGACCTTCGCTCCCGACGATCCCAACGTGGCCGCGAGCCTGAACAACCTCGCGTTGCTCTACGACACGCAGGGCCAGTACTCGCAGGCCGAGCCGTACTACAAGCGGTCGCTGGCGATCAAAGAGAAGATCTACGGTCCCGACCACTCCTCCGTGGCGACGAGTCTGAACAATCTGGGCTTGCTCTACGCCAATCAGAGCCGCTATGCACAGGCTGAGCCGCTCTATCAACGGGCGCTGGCAATCCGCGAGAAGGTCTTTGGACCCGAACATCCCGAGGTCGCCACGGTCCTGAACAATCTCGGGGAACTCCGCGCCACACAGGCCCGGTATGACCAAGCCGGGCCGCTCTTCCAACGCGCCTTGGAGATCTATGAGAATACCTTCGGTCCCAACGATATCGAGGTGACTGCGACCCTGAACAACCTCGCCGCGATGTACGACGCCCAAGGCCGGTACGAGCCGGCCGAATCGCACTACAAGCGTTCGCTGGCGATCCTGGAAAAGACCTGGGGGCCCGACCACCCCGCCGTCGCAAGCAACTTGAACAACCTCGCCAATCTTTACGACGATCAGGGCCGGTACCGGGAGGCCCAACCGCTGTATGAACGCGCCCTGGCGATCCGCGAGAAGGTTTACGGTCCCGACCATTCCCTGGTGGGCACGGTCCTGAACAACCTGGCAAGACTCTATCGCACACAGGGTCAGTACGCACAGGCCGAGCAGGCCTATACACGATCGCTGACCATCAAGGAACGCGTCCTCGGGCCTGAGCATCCCGAGGTCGCGACGATCGCGAACAATCTCGGGTTGTTCTATGACAGCCAGGAACGATATGCCCAGGCCGAGCCGCTCTTGAAACGCTCGCTGGCGATCCGGGAAAAGGTCCTCGGGCCCGACCATCCTGAGGTGGCCCGCAGTCTGAACAATCTGGCGTCCGTCTACGACAGCCAGGGCCGACGCGACGAAGCCGAGTCCCTGTACAAACGCTCGTTGGCGATCAAGGAGAAGACCCTCGGGCCCGACCATCCGGATGTCGCGACGAGTCTGAACAATCTGGCGTTGCTCTACGACAACCAAGGCAACTACGCGAAAGCCAAGCCGCTGTACGAACGGGCGCTGGCGATTCGGGAGAAGACCTTGGGCCCCGAGCATCTCGACGTGGCCCAGAGCTTGAACAACCTCGCAGGGCTCTACGACAGCCAAAGACAGTACGAACGGGCGGAACCGCTCTACAAACGAGCGTTGGAGATCCGCGAGAGAGTTCTCGGCCGCGACCACGCCAAGGTCGTCGCGGTTCTCAAGAGCCTCGCCAAATTGTACCACGCTACGGATCGCAACAAGGAGGCCGAAGAATTGGAGACGAGAATCGCTAGCATTCGAGCCGCGCAACAGTGAACTGGAGATCCGCGAGGCAGGCTCTCGTCACGCGTCTATCCCCTCGTCCGGCTTGCCTGGCTCCACGGACTTGACTCGGGCAAACGTCGAGCGAAAGCCGCACCCGACCCCGAAACTCGAATGGATGCCATCGACAGCACCTCGGCGTCATGAAACGCGGGCCAACGGCCGAACCAGTCCGTGACCAGCCTGTAATTGATGACGCGCTCGTACGCCTCCATCCGTTACGCTTTCATCGCCAGGATCGTGTTCGGGCTCAGGAAGAATGGGGGCACGATGGCGGGAATGTTGGACAGCGGCAGGATCTCCGCCGGCAACGCGATTCCCAACGTCTTTTCCATGAACTCCCGGCGTTTGACGCAGCGGGCGAAACAGTCGGGGAACTGCTCCTGGATCTGTTGCCGCAAGGTCTCGTCCGCGATCACCACGCCGTCCTCCATTCGGGTCGATGCGTAAACCTTCGACGACGGGATCACGTCCACCTGCATCGCCATGCCGGAGTGGAGCGGGATGTCCGAGCCGGGATAGATCGGCGAACTGAGCCATTCGTCGAGGTGGATGAGGTGGCCTGCGTTCAGGAAGATGCCGAACTTGTCGAACGGCAATTTCTCGGCCACCAGGCGGGCCAACTCGCCGCCGGGCGTGCCGATCCGCAGCAGACCGAACCACTCGCTCATCACCTCAAAGTAGGGACCGGCGAAACTCTCCACGTAGTCGCGGGCCTCGGAAGGCAGATCGCGGGCCGACGAGGCGATCCAGCCGGAGCGACAGATGTTGCTGCCCCAATAGCAGATGTTCGTCGAGAGAGGCGTTCCTTTACGCAACGTCGCGCCGACGGGACCGGACAGGCCCGGCAGATCGCCGCTGGCGAGGGTCATATGGCATCCCAAAGGCACGCCGTTGTATCCGGCCAACTGAGCCAGCTCATGATCGGTCATCCCTTCTTGCATACCGAAGATCATGCGTTTCATTCCTTCGGACGCGAGGATGTTGGTGTACTCGAAATACGCGATCTCGGCGGGCGAGCAGAAAGTCCGCAGACCGTTTCCCGGGTGCATCAGAATCGCCGTGGCGTTCGTCACGTTCTCCCGGCCGGCCAGATTCCGCAGCGTGTCCACGAGATAGGCGGGCAAATCGATCGCGTGCGCGCCGTCGGGATGCTCGGAATCGGCGAAGTACTTCCACCCGACGCACCCGACTTTCGCTCCCTCCTCGATTCCCTCGCCTGCGAAGATCTCGCGGAGAAGCCGGCTGTTCGCCCGAGGCTGGTTCAACAGCGAGAACGATTGAAACCGCTCGCCTCGCAGCTTGCCTGCGACGTAGAGCGGACTGACCGGCAGATACCCCTCGCACTCGTTGCCCACGACGAGCAGCGGATCGCTTTGACCGCCGAGAATGAGAAGAGCCTCCTCGAAACGGGGATCGAAACCCGTGAACCAGGCCATGTTGGCGAAATGCTCCCGGTCGCCGTAGACGACCAGGTGCGTCAAACCAAGCCGGTCCATCGCCTCGAGAGCGGCATCGAGTCTGGACTGAAACTCGGCAACGCTCGCTTTCGCCGGCGGCGTGCATACGCCAAACGTCGGCCATTCGATCTCGATCACTCGATGTCTTTTGGAAACATTCGCTTTCTTCATGGGATCGTGCGTCTCCTGCGATCTTGCATGGACCTCAATGTCATCCACGACCCGGATGATAATCCGCCCTCGCCGGCAACGCAACCGGTTTGACAAGGAACACATCCGATTTGCTTTCTGCGGCGGATCGGTTATCCTGTGTTCCATCCTGGAGACGCGATCGACGTCGTGGTTCATCGCATGGCGCGTCTACAGGGTCCGACAGATGCAATGCAGTGGGTATAGGAGAGAACCATGATCGGATCGGGAGCCCTTCTCATCACAGCCATGGCTATGCAGCTCGCCACCACACTCGACGCGGCCGTTCGCGTGACGCCCGTGCCTCCCACGTCGACGACGAATGATTTCTACGTCGCCAATCAGAAGCCGCTGACGCTCAGTCCCCTGATCAAGCTGCCCATCGGATCGATCCGGCCCGAGGGCTGGCTCCGGCGACAGCTTGAGTTGCAGGCCGACGGCTTCTCGGGACATCTCACCGAGATCAGCCAGTTCCTCAAGAAGGAAGGCAACGCCTGGCTGGCCGCCAACGGCGAAGGCCACAGCCCCTGGGAAGAGATGCCTTACTGGCTCAAAGGTTTCGGCGACACCGGCTACGTCCTCGGCGATCAGCGGATCCTCGACGAAGCCAAGGTCTGGATCGAGGGCATCCTGAGCAGCCGCCAGGCTGATGGCTGGTTCGGACCCGTCGCCAACAAGACCGGCGCGGGCGACAACAAGAAGGCCCCTGACCTGTGGCCCAACATGGTCGCGCTCAACGCCCTTCGGACCTATCATGAGTACACGAGCGATCCGCGGGTGCTGGAGCTCATGCAGGAATACTTCAAGTGGGAACTCGCCCTGCCTGACGAAAACTTCCTGCCCCCCTTCTGGCAGCAGCAGCGAGCCGGCGACAACATGGCCAGCGTGTACTGGCTCTACAACCGCACGGGCCAGGAGTACCTGCTGAAGCTCGCCGAGAAGATCCAGCGCAACATGGCCAACTGGACCGAAACCGTCGCGAGCTGGCACAACGTGAACATCGCTCAGTGCTTCCGGGCCCCGGCGGTCTATTACCAGCAGTCGCACGACGCGTACTTCCTCCAAGCGACCGAGCGGAACTACACCATGATTTGGGGCGCCTACGGCCAGGTCCCCGGCGGCATGTTCGGCGGCGATGAGAACTGCCGTCGAGGCCACTACGGCCCGAGGCAGGGCATCGAAACCTGCGCCTCCGTCGAGTTCATGCTTTCCTGTGAGATGCTGCTGACGATTGCGGGCGACCTGACCTGGGCGGACCGCTGCGAGGACGTCGCGTTCAACACGTTCCCGCCGGCAATGACGGCCGACCTCAAGGGACTCCACTATCTGGTCTGCCCGAACCAGTGCCAACTCGACAGCAAGGACAAGTCGCCCGGCATTGAAAACGGCGGCGACATGTTCTCATACGACCCGCACAGCTATCGCTGCTGCCAGCACAACGTCGCGCACGGCTGGCCGTACTTTGCGGAGCATCTGTGGATGGCCACGCCGGACAACGGCCTGGCCGCGGTGTTCTACGCCGCTTCGGAGGTCACGGCCAAAGTCGGCGACGGCAAGCAGGTCGTCATCGAGACCCGTACGCAGTACCCCTTCGAGGACACGGTCCGTCTGGCCGTGAGCGCAAAGAGCCCGGCGAGGTTCCCGCTCTATCTCCGCGTTCCCGGCTGGTGCGAGAAGCCCACCCTGCGAATCAACGGCAGGAACACGCCCGTCCACGCCTCGCCCAGGACGTTCATTGTCGTCGACCGGACATGGAAGGACGGCGACTCCGTGGAACTGACGTTCCCGATGGAACTGCGGCTTCGCTACTGGATTCGCAACGGCAACAGCGTCTGTCTCGACCGCGGCCCGCTGACCTATTCGCTCAAGATCGGTGAGAAGTACGTCCGCGAGGGCGGCACCGACGCGTGGCCCGGCTACGAAGTCTATCCGACCACCGCATGGAATTATGGTCTGGTAATCGACCCGGCCAAGCCGCTGGGCAAGCAGTTCGATGTGCGGACAAAGGCGTGGCCGGCGGACAATCAGCCCTTCGCAGCCGAATCAGCCCCTATCGAGATCACGGCCCAAGCCCATAAGATCCCGAGCTGGCAGCCGGACGAACGAGGCCTGATCGGCGATGTGCAACTCAGTCCCGTCCGGTCGGATGAACCGGTCGAGACGGTCACGCTGATCCCCATGGGCGCCGCCCGCCTGCGGATCTCGGCATTTCCCTGGATGGGCCCCGGCCCGAACGTCCGCGATCAGTAGCCCCTTCGGCAGAAGAAAATGAATAATCCAGCTACCCACAATATTCCGCACTCTCGATGCGTCGTTTGCCCCATAATACAGGCTCCGTTTTCTCGCTCCGCGTCTGCGGCGCGACGTGAGGAACATCCCGTTGCGACAGGGTGAAGGTTCCCCTTGACATTTGGGCCGAATTCTGGTTAAATAGGTTCTGATCTGGTTGCCAAAAAGCAACTCGCCCTCCCCTTCGACAACGTAAGGCAGAGACGTGGATTTCCGCGGGAGGATGCGAAATGATGACAAGCACAGAAACAACCGGATGCTACGGAGCGAGAGCGGTGATGACATACAGAATACTCATTTACTCGGATATGCAAAGCGCTCCCTGGGGTGGAAGCGAAGTGCTTTGGTCGCGATTGATCTCGCGGTTCAGCGAAACCATTCCATTCGGACTGACCTGTTATTCCAGTTCCCAAACCCGGGAAATCCGCAAACAATCTCCGAGCATATCCACATGCCTGGTCCCGGAGTTTCTCGCGGGACATCACCAGACGCGGGTCAAACGCGTCTTGTGCAAGATCACTCGCAACCGGTCCCTCCGAATCGGGAACGCGATCTCCTTGCTGGCTCAGAAGCGATTCGTGGATCGGTTCAAGCCGGATGTGGTGTTCGTCAGTCTTCCCTGGCCTTTGGCAGGCAGAGGGTTGCGGACCATTCTGGCCGATCCCGGTGTTCCTTATGTGTGTTTCTTGCACAGCATGGCTCGAGAGTACATGGCGTCGCCGCCAAGCCGGGAATTGATCGCGTTCTACCGGCAGGCCTATAGGGTGTTCACCACGGGACAGCACTCCAGTCAACTGCTCCAAGAGTGGCTGGGGATTCCCCTGGACAACGTTCTGCCCATGCATAACTTCGTCGACTGCTCGGTATTCCACAGACCTGCGGAATCCAAACCGTGGCCTGCGAGCGGCCCTCGGATGGTGTCCGTGGGACGGTTCTCGCACGAGAAGGGACACGACGTTCTCATGGGGGCTCTGGCGTCCATGAAGGATATGCCGTGGACGTTGGATATGGTTGGAGATGGGCCGCTGCGGGCAGAGACCCTCGCCTCGGTGCAAAAACTGGGCCTGCAAGACCGCGTGAGATTCCTGGGGCAGATGGACACCGGCCGCATCGCAGAGATCCTACGAGAAAGTGACATCTTCGTGTTGCCTTCCCGCATCGAAGGGATGCCTCTATCCCTGCTGGAGGCAATGGCGTCCGGCCTTGCCTGCGTCGCTACGGATGTCGGAAGCATCCGGGAGCTGCTCATTCACAACTCCTCGGGGATGTTGGTCCCTCCCAACAACGAGAAGGCCCTGCAATTGGCTCTGCAGTGGCTCGTGAGCAATCGCCAGGAGTGCGTCCGCCTCGGTCCGGCCGCCCGAGAGGCCGTGGTCAGCCAATGCGACGAAGGACCGTTCGTCGCGAAGATCCTGGAGGTCCTGCAGGAGGCTGTCGCCCTGAGTTCACGGCAACAACCGGATGCGGCTATTCCCGCGTCTCTATCGCCGGTCAGCAACACAGAGTAACCTCGGCGAAACGCGAGAAATCCCATCCCAGGAGAGACTCATGTCCCCAATCGATCATTCGCCTCTGGATGAGTTGCCGACGCCTCCGCCGGGTAAGAGCGTCTGGCCGTGGACGACTCAAGGTCCCCCGTTGCCGCAGACGATGGCTGACGGCTCGCCATGGCCTCGGATCAGCCTGGTGACCCCTTCGTACAATCAGGGACGATTCCTCGAGAAAACGATTCGCTCGGTTCTTCTCCAGAAATATCCCAATCTCGAATACATCGTGATGGACGGCGGCAGCACGGACCATTCCGTCAACATCCTTCGGACCTATTCCCCCTGGTTGACACACTGGGTTTCTCAGCCTGATCATGGACAAAGTCATGCGATCAACCAGGGCTTTGCCGTAGCCTCAGGCCAGATTTTTGGGTGGCTGAACTCTGACGATTTTCTGCTGCCCCGAGCTCTCGAACGCGTCGCAATGGCATACAGGCAAAACCCATCGGCCGTCGCTTGGGCCGGAAGTTGTCATTTCATCGATCTTGAGGATCGGATCCTCCAGGTGCAGGCTCCCAGGGGTCTGGAACGAGATTCCATTGCCGATTGGTGGAACGTCGGGGCCTTCTGCCAACCATCCTGCCTCATTGCCGCATGGGCATGGAGAGATGCGAACGGATTGGATGAATCCCTGCATTACGCTATGGATCTTGATCTGTGGCTCAGGTTGGGCAGTCTGGGCCAATTCGCGACTGTGCCGCATTCTCTGTCGGCAACCTTGGTGCACCGTCTCGCAAAAACACAGGCGAACGTGCCGGAAGTCCACGCGGAGGTCGTCTACGTCCAGATCAAGCACGGGTTTCGCGAGGCAGCGATGCGAAGGCTTCTTCCCCTGCTGCGCAACACCCCTCCTAAGGTTCGATTGCACATGCTGTTGAAAACAAAGCTCCGGCGTGCGTTTCATCGAATAGGTCTGCGGAGAAAACGCACACAGGAAGACCGGCAACTTCTGCAAGAGGCAATCGCGGAGCAACTCCAAGACGATCTCTGCACCCCGGCGACCGACCGTGCCGGCAACGTGCTGCAACCACATCCCGCCTGATTGCCCCGACTTTACTCTTGCTTACCTGTCCCCGCGGCCACTACCTGGCGGACCTCCTCCCGCACGACGTCGAGATCGAGATTGAAATCCGCCAGAACCTGGGCTGCAACCGCCTGGCTGTTGCGCATCAGACCCAGCAGAATGTGCTCGGTGCCCACATAGTTGTGGTGCATCGAACGGGCCTCTTCGACCGCATACTGAATGGCTTCCTTGACGTGGACGGACTGGGGTAGTTTCTCGACATCGTCGACGTGCGGCCGGGCCCTGAGCATCTCGTCCATCTCTCGCCGCAGGGGCTTCAGGTCGACGTGGAAGTGTTCCAGCACGGTCGCCGCAACGCCCTGGACCTCTTTGGCCAGCCCCCAGAGCAAATGCTCGGTGCCGACGTACTCGTTGCCGAACCGCTGCGCCTCGCGTCCGGCCAGCTCAATCACATGTCTCGCATGCTCGGTGAATCGTTCAAACATAGGAATCCTTCCACCCTTCCAGACACTCCATACCCCACTGCCGCGCAGCGAGCACTGTTCTATACCCCATCTATACCCCATCCCCCCGCCGCGATCAACCCTCCACTTCCCCTTTTTACAGCATCCTTCCGTCGCTCTCCGTGCCGAGGGATCTCGCCGCGTAGGAAAAAGAAACGGGTGGCAGTCTCCAGGTTGAAGGTTTTGGGGAAAGGCTCTTCCTGCTTCAAAGAACCATCGCCAAGCTTCCCTGGACGCTGCCACCCGTCGTGATCTGCAATTTCAAATCTCAGATCTCAAATCTGAGATCCCAACTACTCCGTGACTTTGCCCGTCGCGGCCCACTCGGTGCCCCGGACGATGATCTTCTGCACGTTCGGGGTCATCAGGGCCTTGCGGTCGTGGCCGTACGCGTTGTGGACGACCCGGCCCTTGCCGTAGTTCTGGACGAACACCAAGGGCTCGGTGACCTTGCTCCAGTCGCTATCCGCGGTGACCAGCACCTGGATCTTCTCATTGCCCTGCAGCTTGGCGTACAGTTCGTCGTCCACCTCGAAGTCGCTCAGCCCGGCGGTGATCGGGTGCTGCTTGTCGGCGATCTTGGACTGGAACACGGATCTCGGGCCATGACCCGAGGTGCCCATCACCCAATGGCGGCCGCACAGCTTGCCGAACTCCGTCCATTGCGGGAACGAGGCGCTCGCCAGGTGCTGGACGAAGAATCCCTTGCCGCTCTTGACGTAGTTCAGCAGGTTCTCCTGGGCCTGGGCGGGCAGCTCCTTGAGCTTGGCCGAGTAGATCGTGAACACGATCACGTCGTAGTTCTTCAGCGCCGTCTCCGATTCGAGGATCAGCGGGTCCTCGACGACCTTCACATCGAACTTGCCCGAGTTGACCAGGATCTCCCGCGTGGTCTCGGACATCTCGCGCCAGGGATGGGTGCCCACGTCGTCGCCCGTGATGAGCAGGACCTTGATCGGGACCGGTTTGGCCGCCGGCTGAGCCGCCCCCAGGCAGAACACCAACGCCACCATCATCACCAACGCCACAACCTTCATCAAACGCATGTCATTTCTCCTTGTCTGAACCCTCGATACCGTCCGAAACAACG
>CALMMH010000068.1 GCA_937868145.1 uncultured Phycisphaerales bacterium | reverse complement strand
AAATCCGTGGACGGCGACCGCACGGGCAAGCTGGCGCAGGAGGAGAAGGTCTGCAAAGAGCTCGGGATCGACCTGCGATTTACGCAGGACATCGTTTTTAGCTCCACGAACCTGATCAACCGGTTCTTCTCATCCTTTTCCAAGGAATTGCAGGATTATCTCGACCTGTTCCGGCGGCGATATTCCGTCGATCAGGTCCTGTCGGTGGTCGACGACATGTCCAAGCTCAAAGTGCTCCTGGTCGGCGACGTGATCATCGACGAGTACTGCTACTGCAGTCCGCTGGGGGCTTCGGGCAAATCGCCCGTGCTGGCGGTCAAGTATGGGGCGCAGGACCGCTTTGCCGGCGGCGTCCTGGCCGTGGCCAACCACCTGGCGAACTTCGTGGACAGCGTCAGACTGCTGACGGGCCTTGGCGAACACGACGACTATCGCCAGTTTATCGAATCGTCCCTGCATCCGCGAGTGCGTCCCCAGTTCTGGGTCCAGGACGGCGCTCCGACGCTGGTCAAACGACGCTACCTCGACGGCTACAGCCTCCACAAGTGGCTTGAAGTCTACACGATGGATGACTCGGGTCTGCCGGCGGACAAAGATCGGGATCTGGCCGACAGGTTTCGTCGGGAGGCGTCTGGCTACGACATGACGGTTTCCGCCGACTTTGGCCACGGGGCCGTGAGCCAGTTGTTGTGCGAGTTCCTCGTGGCTCATTCGCCATTTCTGGCGGTGAACACGCAGGTGAATGCCGGGAACGCCTCCATGCACACGATCTCGCGGTATGCGAGGGCCGACTACATCAGCCTGACCGAGCGGGAGCTGAGGCTGGATACGCGGGACCAGAAGAAAGACCTTCGTCTCCTGGCCTGCGAGACGGCTCGTCGATTCAAAAGCAAGGCGATGGCTGTGACCAAGGGCCGGCAGGGGGCCTGTATGTCCGATTTCGACGGGGCGTTCGTCGTGGTGCCCGCGTTCGCCAGCAGAGCAGTGGACAGCATCGGCTCCGGCGACGCGTTCTTCGCCATCAGTTCCCTCGCGGCTCGGCTCAACGCCCCTCTCGAAATCACCGCGTTTCTGGGCAACATGGCCGGTGCACTGGCGGTCCAGATCATCGGCAATCAGAAGGCCATCGACAAGCCGGGTCTGATAAAATACATGACCTCCCTATTGAAATGACACGCCGTGCCCAGCAGATACCCCCAATTCGACAGATCGGCTCTCTCCATTCTGCCGCTCGGGCGGCGTCAACATGATCTCTCCGCGGAACGGATCCTCCCCGTGACGCCGGTGCAGATCTCTCATCCGGAGTTGGCTGAGATGGGGCAACGCATCCGGGAGGCTCGCAGCCGGGGCGCCGAAGTGATCCTCATGATGGGAGCTCACGTCCTGCGGTCCGGCGTACAGCGATACCTCATCGATCTGATGGAGCGGGGGCTCATCACTGCGATCGCCGGCAATGGCGCCTGCGCCATCCACGACTATGAGCTGGCTCTCATCGGCGCCACCACCGAGAGCGTCGCCCGCTACATCCAGGAAGGGCAGTTCGGGCTTTGGGAAGAAACGGGCCGGCTCAACGACCTGATCGCCAGGGCCGCATCCGAGGACCTGGGTTTGGGCGAGACCTTGGGACAAGAAATCGCTGAGGGCGACTATCCCCGCAAGGACATCAGCGTGCTGGCCGCCGCGTGGCGGTTGGGGATTCCCTTCACGATCCACGTGGGCATAGGCTACGACATTCTTCATGAGCATCCCAACTGCGATGGCGCGGCCCTCGGCGCCGCCAGTTATCGCGATTTCCTCATCTTCGCCAAAGTCGTAGAGAGACTGGAACATGGCGTGGTGATGAACTTCGGCAGCGCGATCATGGCGCCGGAGGTGTTTCTCAAGGCCCTGGCCATGGTCCGCAACGTCGCGGCTCAAAAGGGTATGAAAGTAAGCGAGTTCACCACTTTGGTATGCGATTTGCACGATCTGCCTCACGACTATCGGCATGAGGCCGCGAAGAGCAGCCCGAGTTATTACTTCCGGCCGTGGAAGACGATGTTGGTTCGCACGGTGGCGGATGGTGGAACGAGCTACTATGTTAAAGGACATCACGCAGATACGGTTGCCCAGCTTTGGACCGCAGTTCAAGACGGCCAAGCCTGTTAGAACGAACAAAGCCCCCGGGTGGGGCGAGCACACCACGACGCTCGGCAAGTGCCTCAACGCCATGCAGACCACGGTCAATGGGGACATGCCGGTGGATTGCGACCAGGCGTTCGAGCTGTGGTGCGACAGCACGGAAGACGTGCGGCTGGCCGAGCGCGTCATCTACCTGATGGGCAACGGGGCCAGCGCCTCCATGGCCAGCCACTTCGCGGCCGACCTGGCCAAGAACGCGGATCTGCACACGCAGGTCTTCACCGACGTCTCCCTGATCACCGCGGTGGCCAACGACATGTCCTACGACATGGTGTTCCTGGCCCCGCTTCGCCGGCGGCTCAAGGCCGGCGACATGGTCGTGGCGATCAGCAGCTCGGGCAATTCCCCCAACGTGATCAAGGCCGCCGAGTTCGCGGTGTCGAGGGAGGCGACGCTGGTCACCCTCACCGCGATGCTGCCGACCAACTCGCTGCGGCAGTTGGGCACGCTGAACTTCTGGCTGCCCGCGGACACCTACGGCATGGCCGAGACGGGCCACGCCGCGATTCTGCATTACTGGATGGACCAAGTGTCCCTGTCGGGGATTGATAATCGATGATGGATCATGGATTATTGCAGGAGGCTGATGTGCCCGAATCATCAGTCATCAATCATCAATCATCAATAGGTGCTGATGGTCTGCGGATCGACCATCACAAGCTCCTTTTCCACGTGGATCGCGTGAGCGACTGGCTCAAGGGCGAGCAGGTTTACCCCATCTACATGGAGATTTCACCGGTGGGCTCCTGCAATCATCGCTGCATTTTCTGCGGCCTGGATTTCATGGGCTATCAGCCGCGATTCCTCGACGCCGATCTGCTCAAGACGCGCCTGACCGAGATGGGTTCGCTCGGTCTCAAGAGCGTTATGTTCGCAGGCGAAGGCGAGCCGTTCCTGCATCGACGCATGGTCGAGATCATCCTGCACGCTAAAGAGCAGGCCGGAATCGATGTGGCTCTGACGACCAACGGCGTGCTGATGCGTCCGGAGGCGGCCGAGCGGATCCTGGGCGTCACGTCGTGGATCAAGATCAGCATCGACGCCGGGACGCCCGAGACCTACGCGGCGATCCACGGCACGCGGCCCGAGGACTTCGGCAAGCTCTGGACGAACATCGAGCAGGCGGTGGCCATCCGCACGAAGCAGGGGGGCTCCTGCACGTTGGGGGCGCAGCTCCTCCTGCTGCCGGACAATCGCCACGAGGTCGTGAGCCTCGCGGAGCGGTGCCGCGACGCCGGGATGGACTATCTGGTGGTCAAGCCCTACTCCCAGCATCCGCAGAGCCAACATCGCACCTTCGAGACCGTTTCCTACAGTGAGTGCGAAGACCTGGCCGAGCAGCTCGATCAGGTCCGCACGCGCAGTTTCAACGTAATCTTCCGCCGCAACGCGATGCAGAAGTGGGACACCGGGATCCGGCCGTACCGCTGCTGTCTGGCCTTGCCGTTCTGGTCGTATCTGGACGCCGGCGGCAACATCTGGGGGTGCAGCGTGTACTTGGGCGACGAGCGGTTCCTCTATGGGAACATCGAGACCAGCACCTTCGCCGAGATCTGGCAGGGGCAGCGGCGCATAGATTCTTTGCGCTGGTGCATGGAGAAGCTCGATGTTTCCTCCTGCCGTGTGGGTTGCCGCATGGACGAAGTGAACCGGTACCTGTGGGAATTGAAACACCCGCATCCACACGTGAATTTCATTTAGTGATTGCCATGGGATACCGCTATGTGATCTTCGATTTCGATGGAGTTCTGGCCGAGACCAATGAGATCCGGTTTCAGGGCTTCGAGGAGCTTTTCCGCGACCTCTCGGCCGATGTAATGACGCGGTTCATGGACTTCGTCCGGGCCAATGGCGGCCTGTCCCGCTACGGCAAAATCCGGCATCTGTACGAGAACGTCCTATGCCGGCCGGTGTCGGAAAACGAGGTTGCGACGATGGCCCGCAGGTACTCCGAGATCGTTATGCAGAAGGTGATCGACGCCGAACCGGTTTCCGGCTCGATGGATTTCCTGGCCGAGCACGAGGGGCGATTCCAGTTCGCGGTTGTGTCGGGATCGGACCAGGAGGAGCTTCGGCAGGTCTGCCGGGCTCGGGGAATCGGCCACTTCTTCCAGGCGATTCTGGGTTCGCCGCGGGAGAAGAAGGACAACATCGTGAATCTGCTGGCCCGCGAGGGATGGGACCGACGGACCAGCGTCTACGTGGGCGATTCACAGAACGACTATCACGCGGCGACCGGGGCAGGCATCGACTTCATCGCCCGCGAATCGGGCGTGACGGATTGGAGCGACGCGGGTGTGGTGCGGGTCTCCAGTCTGCACGAATTGCCGCACGCCATCGAGAAACTATCCAGCCGCAGGAGGCATGCATGAAAAGGGTCGTCATCATCGTGGCGCAGAACTTCCAGGACGAGGAATTCGTGTACCCGTACTACCGGGTGCTGGAAGAGGGATTTCACCTGGACGTAGCCACGCCGGGCGGGCAGAACATGATCGGCAAGTACGGCGTCCCGGCCCGGGCGACGATGTCCACGGACAGCCTCAAGGCGTCGGACTTCGACTGCGTCATCCTGCCCGGCGGGTTCGAGTCGCCGGACCGGCTCCGCATCCGGCCCGAGGTGTTGCGGTTCGTTCGCGAGATGACCGAGGCGGGCAAGCTGGTCGCAGCCATCTGCCACGGGCCGTGGATTCTCATCTCCGCCGGGGTGGTGAAGGGACGCAAAGTCACCGGGTACATGTCCATTGCCGACGATCTGAAGAACGCGGGGGCCCAGTACCTGGAGCAGGATCTTGTCATCGACGGCAATCTGATCTCCGCCCCGCACTACAAGAACAATGGCGAATTCATGAAGGCGGTCATCGCGGCCCTCAAGAGTTGATCATGATTCACACAGTCACAAGAAAAACCGCCGACGAGCAACACAGCGGGCAGCCTGACGGGGCCGCCAGGTGCGCCGTGCAGAGCGCGCCCTACGATGACGTGATCGTGAAGAAGCCCTGGGGATACGAGTACCTGGTCTTCGAGAACGAACACGTCGCGATCTGGACGCTTCAGATCGTTCGCAAGCGAAAGACTTCGATGCACTGCCATCCTAGGAAGCGGACGGGACTGATTCTACTCTCGGGCGATGCGGAGTTCCACTACCTGGACGGGAGCATTTCGCTGAGCCGGATGGGCGTTGTGAATATCGAAGCCGGCGCGTTCCACTCCACCGAGGCCGCAAGCACGCTGCCGATCGACCCGGTGTCCGAGAACGGCATCTGGGTGATGGAGATCGAGTCGCCTCCGCTGAAGGAGGACCTGTGCCGGATGAGCGACGCCTACGGCCGAGCCGGTGCGACCTACGAAGGCGCGGACCACATGGTCCCCCATCCCATGGAGATCTTGAGGCTCCAGGAGCCGGAGGAAGGGGAAAGACGCCTGCGGCGGACGTTCCAGAATCTGATCTTTACGGTTCGCAAGGGCGTCATCCACAATGATCGCCACTGCCCTTCGGCGGAGTCGCTCGTGGCGGTGATCGGTCGCGATTCTTCCAGGGAGTGCGCCAACCCGTTCATGGAGGTCGGGCGGGTCGCTTCATTTGCGGAGTTTCAGGAGAACACGAAAGGCGAAGATTTCGAGGGAGTCACCGTGCTGACCATCGAACAGGAGAAGAAGGTGGTGAAGATTTCCGACTACATCGCATCGACCATTGCGGACCTCGGTGTCCGGCACGTCTTCGGCGTCTGCGGCGGCGGGGCGATGCACCTGGTGGACTCTTTCGGCGGCAACGATCGCATCGAGTACATCGCGACCCATCACGAACAGGCCGCGGCGATGGCCGCCGAGGGATACGCCCGCATCAGCGGCGTTCCCGGCGCGACCCTGGTGACCTCCGGTCCCGGCGGGACCAACGCCATCACCGGCGTCTACGGCGCCTGGGTGGATTCGATTCCCGCCATCTTCGTCTCAGGGCAGGTCACGCGGGATACGCTGATCGGCCAGACCGGTCTGCGTCAGTTCGGCATCCAGGAAGGGAACATCATCGACATCGTCCGGCCGATCACGAAATACGCCGTGACGATCACGGATCCCGACACGATCCGCTACCATGTGGAAAAGGCCTGCCACCTGGCGACGACCGGCCGGCCCGGCCCGGTCTGGATCGACGTTCCGCTCGATGTTCAGAACAAGCTCGTCAACCCCGAGGAGCTTCGCGGCTACACGCCCGAGGAGCCCTCGCAGCCTTGCAGCGAGTACGTCTTGAATGGGCTTGTCGGCCAGTGCGTTGAGATGCTCTCGCAAGCGAAGCGGCCGGTTCTGATTTTTGGTTACGGCGTTCGGCTCGCCGGGGCTGAGGATTCACTTCGTGACCTCGTTCAGCGATTGCAGATTCCATGCGTGTCTTCCTGGACCACGTCGGACATCATTCCGACCGCAGACGAGAACTACATCGGTCGCAGCGGCATCATGGGCGATCGGGCGGGCAACTTCGCGGTCCAGAATGCCGACCTCGTCCTCATCGTCGGTTCGAGGATGTCCATCCCGCAGGTGGGTTACAACTACAAGCTCTTCGCCCGGGCGGCCAGGAAGATCATGGTCGACATCGACGAGATCGAGTTGAGGAAACCGTCGCTGCGTCCCGACCTGCCGATCTGCGCGGACGCCGGACAATTCCTGGAAACCCTGCTCGCCAGGGTCGAAGGCGATGGGCTTGTTCTCGCGGTCGATGGATGGCGGACGCGGTGCCGCCAGTGGAAGGCAAAGTATCCGGTCTGCCTGCCCGAGTATCGGGACAACCGCGACAAGGTGAACTCGTTCCACTTCGTGGACCAGCTTTCGGAAAAGCTCGGTTCCGACGCGGTCGTGGTCACCGACATGGGCACGAGCTTCACCTGCACGATGCAAACGTTCCGGACCAAGGCGGGACAACGGCTGTTCACCTCCAGCGGTTTCTCCTCGATGGGGTTCGGACTGCCCGGCGCGATCGGGGCGTGCTTCGCCCAGGGCCGGCGAAAGACGATTCTCGTCACCGGCGACGGCGGCCTCCAGATGAACATCCAGGAACTCCAGACGGTCGTGCACAACAAGCTGCCGCTGATCGTCTTCGTGCTCAACAACCAGGGGTACCTCACGATCAAGCTGATGCAGCAGAACCACTTCGGCCGCTACATCGGCTCCGATCCGTCGAGCGGGTTGACGTGCCCGGACATCGTCAAGCTGGCCGCGGCCTACGGGATCGAGGCCGAACGCATCGGCGATCAGAAGGTCCTGGATCAGCGGCTCGATGCGGTCCTCGCCCATCCGGGACCGTACATCTGCGAGATCATGATGCCGGCGGAACAGCCCCTGATTCCGCGGGTCTCTTCGCTGAAGCTGCCCGACGGACGAATCGTCTCCAAGCCCATGGAGGACCTGTACCCCTTCCTGGACCGCGAGGAGTTCCGGAAGAACATGATCGTGGACCCCGTGGAGATCCTGAATCACTGATGGAAGAGTTCGACATCGGATATCCGCATAGCAACGCCCAACGAGTCCTGAAGGAGGGCTTTCGGACCATTCGCAATCGAATGATGGCGGCCGGTCTGGATGCGGCGTATTACGACGGCCGGCGGGAAGACGGTTACGGCGGCTTCCGCTACGACGGCCGGTGGACGCAGATCATCCCGCGGCTCGCGGCTCGCTATGGACTGACCTCGAACTCGGCAGTCCTCGATGTCGGCTGCAAGAAGGGTTTCTTCCTGCACGACCTCAAACTGGTCCTGCCCGGCATTCGCGTCAAGGGGGTCGAGAACCATCCCTATGCGATCGAGAACGCGATGGAGTCGGTGAAGGACGATCTGGTTCTGGCTCCCTATGAAGAACTGCCGTTCGAAGACGGCCGGTTCGACTTCGTCATGGCCTACGCCGCCATCTACATGCTCAATCTGCGAGGGGTGATGCAGGCCCTTCGCGCGATTCAACGGGTGGGCAAGGGACGCAGCTTCGTGACCTTGGGGGCCTACAGGACCCGCGAGGGCCGCGAGCTTCTGGAGGAATGGACCCTGCTCGGGACGACCATCCTGCACGTGGACGAGTGGCAAGAGGTCTTTCGCGAGACGGGCTACACGGGTGATTACGCCTTTACGACGGCCGAGTCCTTGAACCTGGTTCGAGGCTGAAGAAGGATCGACGCGCATGGGTTTGCTGTACACGAAGATGAAGGTGTTCCACTACAAGGACAAGCTCGACTCGCTGCCCGCGAGCGTACCGACGATCCTGCCGCCGCTGCACGTGCGCGTCAAGCCGACGAACGTTTGCAGCCACAACTGCTGGTATTGCGCGTACCGCAAGGAGAACATCCAACTGGGCAAGGACATGGCCGCGAAGGACCAGATTCCACGCGAGAAGATGCTGGAGATCGTGGAGGACTTCGCGGAAATGGGCGTCAAGGCCGTGACCTTCAGCGGCGGCGGCGAGCCCCTGTGCTATCCCCATCTGGCCGAGACGGTGCAGTTGCTCGCAGACAAGGGCATCCGGTTCGCCACCTTGACCAACGGCTCGGGTCTCAAGGGTCGGATCGCAGAGCTGTTCGCACACAAGGGGACCTGGATTCGCGTCTCCATGGACGGCTGGGACGGCCCGAGCTACGCCAAGTACCGCGGCGTCACCGAGAAGGAGTTCGCCAAGGTCATGGGCAACCTGGAGGGATTCCGAAAACTCGGCGGCCCATGTTATGTGGGCGTTGTGGTCATCGTGGACAAGGACAACGCTTCCCACGTTTATGAAACGATCGGCCGGATCAAGGACGCCGGCGTCGACAGCGTCAAGGTGTCGCCGTGCATCGTGAGCAACGACGGCGCCGAGTGCAACGCCTACCACAAGCCGTATTTCGCGTCGGTGGGCGAGCAGGTCGAGCGGGCCGTCGCGGATTTCGCAGGCGAGCGGTTCGAGGTCTTCAACGGCTACGGCGAACAGTTGACGACGTTCCGCAAGTCCTACGGCTGGTGCCCCTACATCCAGATCAACCCGGTCATCGGCGCGGACCTCAACGTCTATTCGTGTCACGACAAGGCCTACAATCTGGACGAGGGACTGATCTGCTCGATCCGCGATCGGCGGTTCCGCGACGCCTGGCTTGCGGACAAGTCGCAGTTCTTCCGCATCGATCCGCGGAAGCACTGCTGCCATCATTGTGTGGTCAACGACAAGAACAAGATGATCCTGGAGTACCTGGACACGGACCCGGATCACGTGATGTTCGTATAGAAGGAGTTCTGCAAAATGGAAGATCAGGCCTATGAATCGATAGGATTTGGGGAGGGAGAATCGAAGAGGAAGATTCTCCCTCCCCAAAGTAGGCCTGATCTTCCATTTTGCAGAACGTAGTGAAAGGACGGTTATGTTCTCGCTGCAGGGCAAGAGGATTCTCATCACCGGGGCCTCCCGGGGGCTGGGCTCCGTCTGCGCCCGGGCGTTCGCGGAGCAGGGGGCCAAACTCGTGTTGATGGCCCGCTCGAAAGAGACTCTGGATGAAGTGCGAGGTTCGTGTCGCGATGTGGCGAATCACTTGGCCGTCGCTGTCGATTTGACGGATGTTGCGGTCTTGGAGAATGCCGTGCAAGAGACCGCGGCTTTTCTCGGCGAGATCGATGCAGTGCTTCACGTGGCCGGAGGCGGGCTCGGTCTCCGCGAGCCGCTGATCTCTTCGACGGACTTGCTGAAGCTCTTCTCTCTCAACGTGGCTGCTGCTGCTGAGATCAATCGTCTCGTGGCTCCGGCTATGGTGGAACGGGGCAGAGGCAATCTCGTGCACGTGGGTTCAGTCGCGTCCACCGAGGCCGTCGCTTCGGTGGGATACAACACGGTGAAAGCCGGGCTGGCGGCCTACGTGCGAAGCCTGGGCAATCACCTGGCCGCCCACGGGGTCGTGGTCACCGGGATCTTGCCAGGCGGCTTCTACGCTCCAGGCAACTCGTGGCAACGGCTCAAGGTCAACAAGCCCGAGGTGGTCGACCGGTTCATCGCCGAGCGGTTGCCGCGCGGCCGGATGGCCGACGCCGAGGAACTCGTGCCCCTGATCGCTTTTCTCTGTTCCGATGCGGCCGGCATGATGGGCGGGTGCCTGGTGCCCATCGACGCCGGAGAAGGAAAGACCTACGCGGTGGCGTGACAATGACTGAGACGCAGAACAACTTGAACGAAAACGAAGCTTTGAAGGCGTACGCCGCCTCGCTCCGGGAGCGGTTCGGCCCAGGCAGGCGATTGCTCCTGGTCCAGGCGCCGCAGTTCCTCTTCGAGACGATCAACCCCGAGGTGATCCGCAACCGCGGCTATTACGCCTATCCGCCCACAGGGCTCCAGCGATTGGCCGAATCCCTGTCCGGGCGGGACATCGAGATCAAGATTCTCGATCTGAACCTCCACGTGCTCCGGCGAATCGCCGTGGAAGGCCGCTTCGATTCTCAGACGTGGCTCGATGTCCTGGACGAGCAGCTCGATGAATTCCGGCCGAACATGGTCGGCGTGACCTGTCTGACCGTGTACACCGACCTGTTTGCGGCGAACCACCCCTTGACCTCGGTCCTGCGGCACCTGGCCAGCGGCGGCGAGCAAATGGTCGTCATCGGCGGGCCGACCGCGACAGCTGGAATTCGGCATCAACCAACTTCCGCCCCTTCGCGTCGAGGACATAAAAGAC
>CALMMH010000067.1 GCA_937868145.1 uncultured Phycisphaerales bacterium | reverse complement strand
GATCCGACGCAGCCGCGATCGTACATCGCGCACGCGTCGTACCTGTTCCAGTTCGCCGCCCGCTATGGCGGCACCCGCTGCGACGAGACCCTGCTCAAGCTCAAACCCGGTCAGCCCGTCCGCAGCGGCCTGGGACTCGTGCGGCACCTGGAGAACTGGAACGAACCGGACAAGTGGTGGAAGGATCGGGCCTCGCACTTCCAGCCGTGCGAGCTGGCTGCGATGTGCAGCGCCGACTATGATGGCCACAGACGAACCCTGGGCCCCGCTGTGGGCGTCAAGAACGCCGATCCGAATATGAAGCTCGTCATGGGGGGCTTGGCCAAACCCGAGATCGAGTACCTCAAAGCGATGAAGCTCTGGGCCGAATTCCATCGCAACGGCGACTTCCCTGCCGACGTGATCAACCTGCACCACTACAGCAACGACGCCGGCGACCAGGGCGGCCAACCCACGACCGGCATCAGCCCGGAAGCCGATGGCCTACGGGAGCGTTTCGAGCAAATCGTCCGCTGGCGGGACCGGTTCCTGCCGGGCAAGGAGGTCTGGGTCTCCGAGTTCGGCTACGACACGAACCCCCAATCGCCGCAGCGGGCCCCGGCGATTGGAACCGACGATGCCCCGGAGATTCAAGGTCGGTGGATCGTGCGATCCTACCTGGCTCTCGCGGCCGCGGGAGTGGACCGGGCCCAGCTCTTCATGCTGCGGGACGTCAATGCGGGCAACACCGTCCAGTACAACAGTTCCGGCCTGACGACCGAGAAATGGAACCAGCACCAGCCCAAGCGGTCCTGGTATTACGTCGCGACGTTGCGGCACGTCCTGCGCGGCACGCGGTTCGAATCCGAGATCCCCTCCGGCAACGCCACCGTGCGGATCTACCGATTCCGCTCGGACGGCAGTCCGTCGCGCGACGTCTACGCTGTATGGTGTCCGACGAGCAATTCGACCGAGGTGACGGGTTTCTCCCTGAATCTCCCCAACGCGACTTCCGCCACATTGACGACCTTGGACCCGAAGCACCCGACAGGACAGTCCACACCTCTGAAAGTCGAGGCCGGCAAGGTGACTCTCACAGCCACCGAGCGTCCCACGTTCGTAGTGACGCCGTAAGGCGTTATCTTCTCTTCCATGTCAACGCGAACATCCAGACGACTGAAGATATGCCCTTGCGGGCACAATACAAACGGCACAAGTCACGGGCTCACGAGGCCGTTCAGGTAGTCTTCGACATTCGTATAGCCGTCGTTGTTGCGGTCTTGAGGGCCGTCGGCCGCGTCGTTGGGATTCAGGCTGTGCTGCTGCTCCCAAGCGTCGGGCATGCCGTCGGCGTCGGTGTCGCGCGGGGCCGGGACCGCGTGCAGGTCTGGCCAACCGCCGACCTCGCTTTGGCTCTTGATGATTCGGCCGGTGCCTTTCACCACGTCCTCGACGATCCGTCGAT
>CALMMH010000066.1 GCA_937868145.1 uncultured Phycisphaerales bacterium | reverse complement strand
ACAGCTACTATGCGTTTGAGAGTCGAATCGAGAAATATGATACCAGGGGCGACTTGATCGCCGGCTATGGTCAAGAGGCGTTGGTGAATGACAAATTCGACACCGTCAAGGGCATGTGTGTCGACAAGGCCGGACGGCTCTATGTCACAGATGCCGGCGGCTCCATCAGGACATTCGAGGCCGATGGCAGAATGGCCGGCAAATGGACTGCGGAAACCACGGAGGGACAGGGGAAGTATCCAAACGGTCCCATCGTTGTGGATGCGACCGGGAACGTATATGTCTCGCACTGGGCGGGCGTATCGATATGGAAGCTCTCCCCCGGCGGAAAGCCTGTGGCCAAGTTTCAGATTGCAACACCGCTAGGCGGAGGGCGATTCACGTCACTCGGGGGCCTTGCGATTGACAACTCCGACAAGGTCTACGCCGTGGAGAGCGTCGATGTCGACGAGGAGTGGGGCATCCCCTCTATTCAGAAATTCGATTCGGCCGGTCAATTCATCACGTTGTGGCCGGTCCCAGAGGGGGCAAAAGAGAGATTCAAGTATCCCGCTCTCATCGCGGTGGATGGCTCGGGCAATGCCTATGTCACCGACAGGAACAGCCACTGCGTTCACAAGCTCGACGCCCAGGGCAAGTACGTCAAGAGCTGGGGCAGCAAGGGTACGGGGGACGGTCAGTTCGATACGCCGGAAGGGATTGCGGTGGATGGCTCGGGCCAGGTCTATGTCTGCGACCGTCAGAACAGTCGCATTCAGAAATTCGACTCCGATGGGAAGTTCCTGGCCAAATGGGGCAAAGAAGGCAGCGGGGATGGAGAGTTCCACTTCCCGGCGGCCGTCGCTGTGGACCAGCAAGGCAATGTCTTTGTCGCCGACAGCGACAACCATCGCGTTCAGAAATTCACTGCGGAAGGCAGATTCCTGACCAAGTGGGGCGAGTTCGGCGAAGGCCCGGGCCAGTTCAATGTGCCGCTCGGCATCGCCGTGGACGCTGCCGGCAATGTCTACGTCAGCGATAGCCACAACCATCGGATACAGAAATTCGCCCCCGCACAGATCGATCTGTCCGGCAGATGGTCAGGGCTTGAGTCAGGCGCGGACTGGGGTTGGGTAACGATCCAAGGCAGTCGTGGCACATACACCGACACCTATGGCCCTGGGCCTGGGAAGCTCGAATTTCACAGGACCGAACATAACGCTTACAGCGGCGTCTGGGCCGAGTCGGATAAGCGACACGGGACTCTGTCTTTCACAGTATCGGACGATGGCAACACGATTGCCGGTACGTACGCAGCTGATGAAGATTGCGAAATCCATCCGGAATACAGAAAAGGTGTGGTCTATTGGGTTCGCCAATGACCGGTCTGTGAAGGGACCCGCGGCGTCGCGTTAGCAGATCCGTTTGATGATCTCCCGGAGCACGAACCTTGAAATGGCCAGTCCGCACATTCGGACGGCGCGTCCCGAAGTTGACAGCGATGGGCAAAGCTGTACAATCCAGTTCGTAATAGGCGCTGCACAACCGTTTCTGGAAGGATGATTCGTGGGAGTTCGCACTTTGCCCGTGGATTGGAGGACGATCCTACTGGCTTCCCGACCGCAATACCTGGGGGCCAGCGCCGCTCCGGTGCTGGTGGGCTCTGCATTGGGGTACGCCGCGACAGATGGTTTCAGCGTGGGCTTGTTCCTGCTGGCGACGCTCTCGATCATGGCTCTGCACGGCGGAGCCAATATCATCAACGACTACTATGACAGCCTCTCGCGGAACGATTGGGTGAACGAGCACCCCACACCTTTCTCCGGCGGTCGGCAGTTCATCCAGAAGGGGATTCTCTCGCCCCGAGCCACATTGCTGGCGGGCTTGGGCTATCTGGCTTTCGGTGTGGCCGTCGGATTGATCATCGTGGCCCTGACACAGAGCCTGTTCATCCTGGGCATCGGTGTGCTCGGCGTCCTCGGCGCGTTCTTCTACACGGCCAGGCCTCTCCAATTGGGCTACCGGGGCGTGGGCGAGATCCTGATCGGCTTTCTGTTCGGCATCCTGCCCGTGTTCGGCTCGTATTACCTGCAAGCTCAGTCGGTGGATTGGCTACCTTTGCTGCCGGCTCTGATTGTCGCGATCCTGATCTTCCTGGTGATCCTGATCAATGAATTCCCGGACCTTCCCGCCGACAGCCAGGTCGGCAAGCGGACGATGATCGTTGCCCTCGGCATTCCGCCTTGCGTGCTGATCTACCGGGCGGCGATGATCGCCACTTACGTCATGGCGGCCCTGATGCTCGCGGAAAACGCGACTTTCTTTGCGGGGCTGTTCTACCTGCTGACGTTGCCCTTCGCGATCTTCGCCATGCGGGCGGCTACCCCGGGAGACCTGGTCAAGCCGGGCATGTACCGCGCCAACCAGCTTACAATCCTCCTGCACAACGTCGGCAGCGTGACCCTCGCCGGCGGTTTGCTGGTGCCGGGTCTGGTGAGTTGAGGCATTCGCGGATTCTCGGCGCGCCGGCCGGCCAACCCTGACGCTCAAGGGCGATCTCAGACGCGGACCGGTCGCGTCCTTGCATTGATCTGCTCGACGATCCCCGGCAGTTCCGAGAGCAGCCGGATCTTCCGAGCCCCCGGCGGAGTCGCCTTGCCCGCGTTGGTGTAAGCGTCCTTCAGGACGGCGTGCATCCCGCTGGCCAGGGCCGGCAGGATGTCGTTGTCGATGCGGTCGCCCACGAAGATGATGTTCTCGTGGGCCTCGCCGATCTTGCCGGCGGCGATCTGGAGCAGTTCCGTGCTGGGCTTGCGGACGTGGTGCTCATAGGAGTAGAGCTGCACCGGGAAGAATTCGAGCAGGCCCAACTGCTGCAGGTGCTTCTCCAGCGAGGCGCGGTTGACGAACGTGTTGGACACGATCCCGAGCTTGACGCCCATGTTCCGCAGGGTGTCGAGGGTTTGCTTCAGGTCCGGCTCGACCTGGGCTTCGCGGCTGAGCGGCTCGTACCACAGCCAGGCGAATTGCTCCCACTGCGTCGGCGACAGGGCCACGCCTTGCCTGACGCCCACCGATTGAAGCACTTCGAAGGAGTTGAAATCCTTATGCGTGAGATTCGATTGCAGGTACCGAATTCGCAGCCGGATCAGATTCCGCGTGAAGTACCAGGGGAACCAGGCGACCGGCTGGCCCTGCTCCTTGAGGAATGCGTGCGAGAGCCTGGCGCCCGCCAGGAATGCTTTCGTTGTACGGACCTGGCCGAAATTGAGAATCGTATCGCCGAGGTCGAACAAAACGGCCTTGATTCGGTCGTGCGTCATAGTTCGTTGTGCGTATTGCGTCAGGCGTCGTGCGAAGATGATCTGCATCACGCACGACGCTCGACGCATGACGTGTCTTGTCTATTCCTTTCGTGCCGGCGGCATTTGGCCCGCGAAGGTCTCGCGGACCCACTGATGCATTTCATCGTCGGAGATCGCCGAGATGCGGTCTGCTGCATACTCCGCGTCGATCATGTCTTTGATCTTGATGATGCGAGGGTCGTGCTTGGCGATCTGGATCTCGTAGTGGGTCTCGACCCAGTGCTTGATGCCGGCGGCGCCGGTCTTGTCCGCGATGGCCACGCCGATGGGTCGGTTCAGCAACTTGTTCGTGTCGAAGCAGTTGTAGATTTCCTCGTTTTTGAGCAGTCCGTCGGCGTGGATGCCCGCCCGGGTCACGTTGAAGTCCTTGCCGACCAGCGGGTAGTTCCGCGCGATCTCGAAGCCGAGCTCCGTGTGGGCGTAGTGGGCCAATTCGGTGATCGCGGCGTAGTTGACGCCGGGAACCATGCCCTTGAGCTGGGCGTGCTCGATGACCAGAGCTTCCAGCGGCGGGTTGCCCGTTCGCTCGCCTGAGCCGAAGATCGAGGCGTTGGCGGCGCTGCACCCGTAGAGCCATGCGGTCGCCGCGTTGACCAGGACCTTGTGGAAGTCGTTGTGCCCGTGCCACTCGAGCTGAGCGGGCTGGACGCCGAGCTTGCGGAAGCCTTGAATCAGCTTGGGAATGCTCCGCGGCAGCGCCACGCCCGGCCAGGGCAGGCCGAAGCCCAGCGTGTCGCACAGACGGATTTTGACGGGCTTGCCGTACTGCTCCTGGATCTTGAGCAACTCGGCCGCGAACGGCAGGATGAACCCGTCGTAGTCGGCGCGGGTGATGTCTTCCAGGTGGCAGCGGGGCAGCACCCCGTTGTCCAGGGCGGCTTTGACGATGTCCAGATAGCTGTTCATCGCCTGGGTCCGCGTTTTGCCCAGCTTGAGGAACACGTGGTAGTCGCTGGCGGAGGTCAGAATGCCGGTCTCCTGCAGGCCGAGTTGGGAGACGAGCTTGAAGTCCGCGGCCACCGCGCGAATCCAGCCTGTGATCTCGGGGTACTTGTAGCCGCGAGCTTTGCACAGCTCGACGGCCTTGCGGTCCTTGTCGGAGTACAGGAAGAACTCGCACTGACGGATCAGGCCGGTGCCGCCGTCGATCTGGTGCAGAAGGTCGTAGATGCGAAGGATTTGCTCCGGCCGATAGGGGGGCCGGGCCTGTTGGCCATCACGGAACGTCGTATCGGTGATCCAGATGTCCTCGGGAATCTCATAGTGTTCCTGAGCGCCGTCGAAAACCACCTTGGGGAACTGCGTATAGGGGAATACCTCGCGGTAGAGATTGGGCTTGTCGACATCCACGAGTTTGACGTTCTGATTGACCATCGGTTACCTCCAAAACACCCTATTTCTGAACAGGGTACACGCGACACATCTGTCCTATTCGGTTTTAAGTCGGTGTGCGGAGCACACGCTGCATCTACAACGGCCGGGGTCCCAGAGTTCACTCCAATGGCCGAGATGGGACTCGAACCCATACGCCCTTGCGGGCAGGGGATTTTAAGTCCCCAGCGTCTGCCATTCCGCCACTCGGCCGATCCGCCGGCAAACCACCATCGTGCCGATTCGTTCACCGGCCCGTACCGTCCGGATCTTGCTGGGACACCTGATTTCGTTGGACCCGCGGTCACAGCCCCCTGTTTCCGGACGAGCTATTATATCTGTCAGCCGTGCTGTGACAAAAGAAAAAAACGACGTTTTCACCGCGGGGGGGGGCGGTGCGCCGGCAGATAGTGGCGGATGCCGATGAGACCGCGGGTTTACAGACCTCCCCTGGGGCTCTGCCCCAGACCCCGAGATTCACCGCTTTGCGCCAGCAGCATGGAAATGCAGGGCGGGCCCCCAGGAGACGACCGGGACCAATTGCTTGCCCTCGCTTTGGCCAACGGTCCACTCTCAACAACCTGGGACGAGTCCAACTCGTTTGGCCGCGCCACCCTTTTCTGTGCGCAGGGAATTCAACCGATGGGCCTCCTCCGTCACCCTTGTTCAATTGCCCTCAACAGGGATGCCCTCGCGCCCGCTCAGCGGGTGTAGAACTTGATCTCCGCGATCTTGTGGTCTCCAGGGGTCATCGAGCTGACGTCGAGGTCTTCGCCATGGATGGTGAACGAGATCGTGTGCGTGCCGGTGCCCACCGTGCCGCCCGAAGGGGTGATGGTCCACGTGCCGCCGACGCCGGAGACGCTTGTCCCTTCGATCTTGTACTCCGTCGTGCCGGTGGCGGTGAACGTCCACGTCCCTTCGCCGTTGACGGTGACGCGATAGGTGGGCGCCGGGCTCGGGACCGTCAGCGAGATGTTGGAAGTCTGCTTCAATGTCCAGGACGATCCGGGGGCCGGCCCCTGCGAAATCGTCAGATCCACCGCGGAACCCGTGACGGCCACGGAACCGGCGGTTGGGTCCTGGCTGATGACTCGTCCGTTGGCGACCGTGTTGCTGTAGGCGTAGGTGGTCGTCCCGACGACCAGGCCCGCGCCGTTGAGCTCGGACTGTGCGGAACTAAGCGTCTGGCCGAGCACGTCGGGAACCAGGACCACCGCCGGAGGCAGGCCGCTGCCCTCGTACGCGCCCTGGTCCACCTGCCCGCCCTGGACTCGCGTGTTGCCGTTGAGATCCACGGAAAGGCCGACCGGCAGGAGGGCCTGACTTCCTTCGTCGATGCTGGGGGAACCGCCCAGGAGGGTGTATCCATCTTCATCGAAGATCCATTGCCCTTCGATGCTGAAATCGCCCGGGTTCTTGAAGAGCGGATCTTCGTCAAGGTTTCCCGTGCCGCTGAAGCCGCTTGTCCCGCCTTCGATGTTGCTGTAGTACACGGTGACGATGCCCGGCTCGGTGCTCCAGATCTCGTTGCCTCCGTTGCGGATGATGCTGTTCTTGATGGAGATCGTGTCCACGAAACCCGTGCCCCAGATGATGTTGGCGATGGCCCTCTCATTGGCGGCGGCGAAATGGCCGGGCCGGTTGTCCGCAATGGTGCAATTGGTGATGTCCAGGCTGCCCATGACGTTGAAGATGGCGTCGCCGCCCAGGATGTCGGAACTCCCGGCGGTGTTGCCGACGACCAGGCAGTTGGTCATCTCGAGATTGGCGTCGTCGTTGTACAGGCCGCCGCCGAAGACAGAGGCCCAATTGCCCGTGACTTCCGTGTTGATCAAGGTCGGCGCGATGCCTTCCAGGCACGCGACACCCGCGCCGAAGTCCGCCTTGTTGCCCTGGATCTTGCAGTCCTCGATCCGGAGAGTCGAGGAGATCAGCAGAACGCCGCCGCCGTAGCGGTCGTCTTGCGAGCCGTCGGCGTTGCCGGCGGTGATGGTCGCGCCGTCGAGCGTGCCCGATCCCGCGGCGGAAACCACGTGGTAGCTGTTCTCCGAAATGTTCACGATCCCCCAGAGATCGTCGTCGTTCAAATCGCCGCTGAGAATCGTGGAATATGCGTCCGCGTCCCGCGCGTCCGGGTTGGACGCGCCGTAGCCGGCAAAGCCGCACAGCACCGTGACGTCGTCGGGAATCACAAAGGAGGCCGTTCGATCGCCCGGGGTGACGTCGGATCCGTCATCCGGCACGTACGTGCCGTCGGCGACGTGGATCGTGTCCTCGGCTTCCGCCGCCGCCAGCGCATCCTGCAGGTTGTGGTAGGCTCTCGTCCAACTGCTGCCGTCGGGCGTCCAGATGGTCAACGGGGCGTTGCGATCCACGCGGAGGATGTCGCCATGAATGACGCCGCCTCCGCCCACCGCGAAGGACAGTTGGAACGCGATCGCGGATTTCGTGCACTTGAAGGTCCAGTTGCCGGCGGCCAGGGGCCCGAACTCCCCTCGGAACCCTACGGCGGGCTTGAGGATCATGGTGCAACTCGTGGGCGCCGGGCCCTGGAACTTCAGTTCGATCGTTTTGGTGGAGTTGTTGACGGACAGGTAAGGCGTGCCGCCAAACGCCGCTTCCGCGGTGCAACTGTTTCCATACGACTTGTCGGTGGGGCCCGAGAAGGAGATTACGTTCGTCGTGGATGGGTTGGACGGGCTGATCGACCATCCGGAGGGAGCGGTCGCCCCCAACCCGGTGATCCATTCGACGCTCGCCGCATAGAGAGGCCCGCAGAGAAGCGCGGTGACTACGAGAGCAATGGCTGTCTTCCCCTTCATCGTTGTACCCTTTCCGAAGCGGTTGCTGTTCTCGCCTCTCGCAGTTTGGCGAGCGTTCAATTCATCCGCACCTCCTCACAACCGCCGCTTCGTCTATGCCTCCAATTTGTGGGGCGTGGACCCCCTCGTTGCGGCAGTATTGTGTACATCACTTCAGACTACATTGTGGAGCTTACGCGGGGAGTTTGCAAGACAAAAACGGCGGGGACGCCCCTTTTTGTGGTGCGGTGTTCGTTAGGCATCTCACAGAAGGGGAGTTTCCAGTTGGGAATGGCCATTCTGCAAAAGTCCAGTTGGAAGTCTGAAGCATGCCGTCCGCGGTTTGTGGTCCGCCACGGGCCGCTTGACATGGGAGACTTCAAACTTGAGATCGGGCCGGTCCCTAGCGGCGCATGAGCCGTCGGAAGAGCCGTCGGAGGGGCGGACGGGGATTCAGCCTGGAGACCAGGCCGGTCAGTCGGCTGGTCAGGAGAATCAATCGGACGCTGTAATCGAGCATTCGAAGCTCGCAATCCTGCGGACGCAGGGCTCGAGCTCGGGCGATCCGGGTGGTCGCATGGGGAGCCTGGCCGGCGGCCAGGAAAGTGAAGGCCGAGTCCCGCAGGGCGCCGGTATGGTTGTGGTCAAGCTCCAGGGCCCGCGAGAAGAACCGCTCGGCGTCGGCGAACTGGCCCTTGTTGGCGGCGCTGACGCCGAGGTAGTAGTAGGCGTCGGCGCTGCGCATGTCCAATCCCACGGCTCGCAGCAGGCACTGGGAGGCGTGGTCGGGGTCCTCGATCGCCAGGAACATCGAAGCCATCGACACCAGGGTGTTGGCGTCGTCGACCTCGTGGTCCAGCTCTGCGATCAGATGTGTCCTGGCATTGCTCTTTTGGTCGCTGGCCAGGGCGCACTGGGCCAGGCGGTAATGCGGTCCGGCCAGGGTTGGGTCCTTCCTCAGGGCTTCGTCGAACAGCTCCGCTGCCCGGCCGGGATCGCCTTGATCCAGTGCGATCTCGCCCAGGTAGAGCACCGCCGGCGCGAAGTCCGAGTCCATCTCCAGGAGCCGGTGGAACTTCTCTTTGGCGCTGTCCAGGTCGCCCGTTTCCAGGAGGAACAGGGCCATGTCCATGATCGCCTCGACGTCGCCGGGGTTGCCTCTCAGCTCCGCCAGGAAATGCTCGCGGGCTTTGGCGTGGTCCCCGTCGGACCAGTAGGCCTGAGCGATGCGATAGTTGATCTGGGGATGGGTCGGCTCGAGCTCCGCGGTTCGCAGCCAGCAGCGGACGGCTTTCTTGAACTGGCCGCGGGCGAAGAGGCTGTTGCCGATGTTGTAGTAGCACAGGGGGCATTCCTCGTCGATCTGCTGGGCCAGGTAGAACATCTGCTCGGCCATGTCGTGCTGGCCCATCTCGGCGTAGGTGATGATCCGATTGCAGTAGGCGGGCTCGAATTCCGGGTCGAGTTGCTGGATGTACTCGAAGGTGCTCAGGGCTCGGTCGTAGAGTCCCGTTCGGGTGTAGTCCACGGCCAGTGCGTTGAGGATCTCCAGATCGTTGGGGTTCAGTTGCAGGGCCAGCTCGTACTCCGCGATCGCGTCGTCGAACCGGCTGATCGCGTCCAGGGTGAGCCCTTTGTTGAAGTGCCAGGCGGCGTTGCTGGGGTTAACCTCGATGGCCCTCTCCAGGGCGGCCAACGCCTGCTTCATTTTGCCGTCTTCGTATAGCTCAAAGGCCTTTCGCGCGCTGCGTTCAGCCTTGTCATACGGACCGGAATCCATGCCCTCGAACGTCATATATCCTACGCACCTCCCAGGGGGGTTGACGTCTGTTCTGAGTGGAGTTTGGCAAAATGGAGATTAGGCCTATATTCTTCCAGGAAATCTCGTTCTTCGATTTCCTGGAAGAATGAATGTGAGTCTCCATTCTTCCCGGTGGCTAAGATTTGAGAAGGAAGAATCGAGGAACAAGATTCTTCCTTCTCAAAGTAGGCCTAATCTCCATTTTGCCAAACTCCATTACTGACACAAGAGCGTTATCGCCCATCCGGCGGGTATTCCTTAGTGCTTTTGCCGCCGGCAAATGCGGATTTCCTCGCGACGACAGATTCTTCTGGCAGGGGAGCCGCTAAACCTTTACAATACTTGTCTTTCGTGCGATGGAGCCGCTGGTTTTGGGGCGTCGGTGGAGTTGCGGTCGCTGTTTTTCTGGATGCAGGGTGCCGGGGGTCTTATAATGTGCCCGAGCGGCTACAGGTGCGGCCGGGACAATTCCCGTGTCCCTCGGCCTGTCGCGTGTGTTTGGAGAGCCTGTACTATGATCGAGCAAATCAACGGACAGATTGCAGCCGGCAAGGGCAAATACGCCATCGTCGTGAGCCGATTCAACGATTTCATCACGTCGAAACTGCTCGAAGGGGCGATAGACTGCCTGCGCCGCCACGGAGCTTCCGACGAGCAGATGTGCGTGGCCTGGGTGCCGGGCGCCTGCGAGATCACGCTGGTGGCCAAGAAGCTGGCCGAGAGCGAGAAGTACGTGGCAGTCATCTGTCTCGGCGCGGTCATCCGGGGCCAGACGGGCCACTACGACGCCGTCTGCCAGCAGGTGGTCCGCGGAGTCGGGCAGATCAACTACGACACCGGCGTGCCGACGATCTTCGGCGTCCTGACGTGTGAGAACCTCGAACAGGCGATCGAGCGGGCCGGAACGAAGATGGGCAACGCCGGCGCCAACGCCGCGATGACCGCCATGGAAATGACGCACGTCATAGAACTGATAGGGTAGAGTGGAATTGTTATTTACGATTTGCTATTTACGAATTCAAGAGGAGAGCCTGTAGGCTTTTCGCGTCCGGCGTGGGAAATCAAATAGTAAATAGTCGATAGCAAATGACAAATGCATATGGATAAGCGAACCAGGGCCAGAGAGCTTGCCATGCAGGCGCTCTATCAACTTGATGTGCAGGGCTCCGTGCTGCTGCCGCGCCTGATGGCCGAGTTCTTTTACGAGATGGAGGGCGATTCGCGGACCCGCCAGCTCGCCTGGGAATGGACCAACGGGGCCTGGGCCAAAGTGGCCGAGTACGACGAGATGATCGGCGGCTCCACGATCCGCTGGCAGTTCTCGCGGCTCTCGCCCGTGGATCGGAGCATCCTGCGGTTGTCCGTGCACCAGTTGATCTCGTGCCCGGACATCCCGCCGAAGGTGATTATCAACGAAGCAATCGAATTGGCCAAGAAATACAGCACCGACAAGTCCGGGCCCTTCGTCAACGGCGTGTTGGACGCCGTCCTGAAGAAGCTTAGGACCGAAGGCCGAAGAACGCAGGAGCAGTGAGGGCAACGGATTGAGAACGATTGCAGTTCTGAATCAAAAAGGGGGCGTCGGCAAAACAACCTCGGCAGTCAACGCGGCCGCCGCGATCGCCGCCGCAGGCAAAAGGGTCGTCGTCATCGACTTCGACCCCCAGGCGCACATGACCATCCACCTCGGCGTCGAGCCCGCGGCCGTCACAACCGGCGCCTACGAGGTGCTGACCGAGTCGGCCGGGTTCGAATCGAGCCTCATGCTCGTGCGGCCTAACCTCTGGCTCCTGGCCGCCAACATCAATCTCGTCGGCGCCGAGACCGAGCTGGTCAACGTCGTCGGCCGTGAGATCATTCTGCGCGAGGCCATGCAGGGCTGCCAGGACAAGTTCGACTTCTGTCTGATCGACTGCGCGCCGTCGCTGGGCCTGCTCTCGCTGAACGCGCTGGCGGCGGCCGAAGAGGTCCTGATCCCCTTGCAGCCGCACTTCCTGGCTCTCCAAGGGTTCGGCAAGCTGCTCCAGACGGTCGATCTGGTCAACAAACGAATCAATCCGCAGCTGAAAGTCACCGGCGTCCTGCTTTGCATGCACGACACGCGGACGTCGCTGTCCAACGAGGTCCGTGCGGACATCGAAGGGTTCCTCGAGAGCGCCCGCGGCACGAACAGCGCCTGGGACGGAGCGGTGGTGCTGCCGAGTTTCATCCGCAGGAACATCAAACTGGCCGAGGCTCCCAGCTACGGCCAGACCATCTTCGAATATGATCCCGCATGCAACGGAGCTGAGGATTACCGCAAGGTGGGAAACTTCTTCCTGGGCGTGAGCGAGGATTCCGAAGAGGAAGTCGAGCTGGTTGAATTGCAGCCTGCGTCTGAGCCTCAAGCCGAGGCCGAGGTTCAAGCGGAAGCGACTGCCGCCCCGGCGCCCATCGAGGCTTGCGAAGCCCAGCCAGCGGTCGAGACGGTGGAGTTGCAGCCCGAGCCCCAGGTGGAGACTGCGCCCGCTCCCGTGCCCATTGAGATCCGCGAAGTCTCCCTGCCGACTCCGCGGGAAGAGACGCCGGTCGTCGTCGAGCAAGCCGAATCGATGGAGCCGCAGCCCGAACCCCAGCCTCAGACTCCGGCCGAGACGGTTCCCGCCGTTGGGCAGATCGAGATTCGCGAGGTGCGTCTGCCGGCGCCGGTCTACAAGGAGCCGACTCCGGTCGTTTCCGAGCCGCCGTCGCCTTCGCTGGAATTGCCGCCCGATTGCTGCGGCGTGTGACAAATATCTAAGGTGGGTTGAGAACCCACCCTACACGAGTGTCCAATACCTCTTCTAAAGCGAGTCGGCTTACTTCGACTTGTCTTTGAGGAATCCCGACTCTTCCATCCATTTCTGGCACAGGCCCGGCCAGGCGGACGCGGCGCCGCTGTTCTTGCCCAGGCCGATGCCGTGCTGGCTCTTGAGGAAGACGTGCATCTCGGCGGGGACCTTCGCCTGGCGAAGCGCCAGGTAGAACAGGATGCTGTTTTCGACCGGGACCGCGGTGTCTTCCCACGTGTGGAACAGGAACGTCGGCGGGGTCTGCGGCGTCACCTGTTTTTCATTCGAGAACTTCTCGATCATCGCCGCATCGGCGTTGGGCCCGAGCAGGTTCGCGCGCGAGCCGGCGTGCGTGAAGGGGTCGGTGAAGGTGATCACCGGGTACACCAGCACGGCGAAGTCCGGCCGACGACTGACGCGATCGATCGCGTCGCGAGGCTCGGCGAAGGATTCATTGAAGTGCGTCGCGGCGGTCGAGGCCAGGTGGCCGCCCGCGGAGAAGCCCAGGATGCCGATCCGGTTGGGATCGACGCCCCATTCCTTGGCCCGGCTGCGGACCGTCTGAATGGCCCGTTGGGCGTCCTGGATGGGGGCAGGATGGCGGTAGCCGGCGCCGGTGTTGCTGTGGCGATAGGCTACGATAAAGCCGGCGACGCCGAAGGAGTTCAGCCATTGTCCGATCTGGTGCCCCTCATGGTCCATCGCCAGATGGCCGTACCCGCCGCCGGGGCAGATCACGACCGCGGCTCCGGTGGCTTTGTCGGCCGGGGGCAGGTAGATCGTCAGGGTCGGTTTGTCGCCTTCGGCCTGCCCTTTGGCTCCGGGAGCGCCGTCGGGCCACAGGATCTCGACCTTCGGCTGCGCCGCCAGGCCGGAAAGACACAAGGTCATCACGACACCCAGACACAGAATCGCCTTGATGCGATCACACATCGGTTGTCCTCCTTATCTATGAACTCGAATCGTCACCCGCGTTCTTTTGCGGGTACGCAACTGGAACACCTCTAACTGGACTTTTGCAAAATGGCCCTTCGACCTACTTTCAGAGAGAAAAACCTGCTTCATGGTTTTTCTCTCTGAAACCGTAACGCCCTGAAATCCAGAACCGAAGTCCCTTCTTCAAGGAAATCGTGAAACCGATTTCCTTGAAGAATATAGG
>CALMMH010000065.1 GCA_937868145.1 uncultured Phycisphaerales bacterium | reverse complement strand
GTGGACACCAACCGCTTCCCGAACGGCCTGCGGGCCATCAGCGATTACGCCCACAACCGAGGCGTGCGAACCATCGTCTGGTTCGAGCCGGAACGCGTGGCCGCGGACACATGGCTCACTAACACGCATCCCGACTGGGTCCACGGCGGAACGGCCGGCGGATTGCTCAAACTCGGCGAGCCCGCCGTGCTCGAATGGGTGACCAACCACATAGACGGACTCATCGAGAGCCAGGGCGTGGACCTGTACCGCCAGGATTTCAACATGGACCCGCTCGACTCCTGGCGGGCCGAGGACAAGCCTGACCGGCAAGGCATCGCCGAGATTCGCCACGTCACGAATTACCTCGCGTACTGGGACGAGCTGCGCCGGCGTCACCCGAACATGCTGATCGATTCCTGCGCCAGCGGCGGCCGTCGCAACGACCTGGAAACCCTGCGTCGCGCCGTCCCCCTGCTGCGAAGCGATTTTCTCCTGGAGCCGATCAGCCAGCAGAACCACACCTACGGCATCGCCTTTTGGATGCCCTTCTACGGGACCGGGATCAACCAGTTCGACGCCTATAGTTTGCGAAGCTGTCTGTGCCCCCACGTCACCGCCTGCTACGACCTGCGTCGCCAGGACCAGGACTACAACCCGATCCGGAGCATGCTCCGCCAGTGGCGAGAGGAAATCGCTCCCAACTATCGCGGCGACTACTATCCGCTGACGCCGTACAGCATGGACGACAACGTCTGGGTCGCCTGGCAGTTCAATCGGCCGGAATTAGGACAAGGCATGGTGCAGGCGTTCCGACGGGCCCAGTGCGAAGAAGGAGCCACGCTCGTGCGGCTTCGCGGCCTCGATCCGGACGCCCGATACCGCCTGACGAACCTCGATACGGACCGAACGAAGACGCTGCCGGGACGAGAGCTTCTGGAGCAGGGGCTGCGCGTGGAGACGGACAAACAACCCGACGCGGTGGTCGTAACCTACGAACGGGTCCATTGATTCGCTCGTGTTCGTAGTGACGCCGTGAGGCGTTCTCTTCTCCGTGCGAAAGAGAAGATATGCCCTTGCGGGCACACTACGAACGAAGATCGCCGGGCAGACCTGTCACTTCGATCCCTGATAGATCGAAGCGACGCCCCAGGTCAGCGGTGTTGCGGAGACTCGGGTGAATCCGACGTCGCTCATCAGGGCACAGAATTCGCCGGGAGGATAGAAGGCCTCGATCGATTCGTTGAGGTATCGATAGGCCTGTCGATCGCGGGAGATGACAGCGCCGATGAGGGGAATTCCGTGCCGCAGGTACTCCACGTGGCACCAGCGAACAACGCGATTCTTCGGCAGGGAAAACTCCAGGATCAGTGCCCTGCCGCCGGGCTTCAGGATGCGATGGATCTCCCGGAGCGTCGCTCGCACATCGCGGGTGTTGCGAATCCCGAATCCCATCGTGACAACATCGAATGTGCCACCGGAAAACGGCGTCGCCGAGGCGTCGGCACGCAGAAGCCTGACGCGATCCCCCAGTCCAATCCGCTGGAGTTTCTGCCGAAACACGTTGAGCATCTGTTCGGAAATGTCGAGGCCCACCGCCTCGGTGAGATCGGGATGCCGCTGCGACAGAGCGATCAGCAGGTCCCCGGTGCCTGTGGCCAAGTCCGCGACTTTCAGTCCCCCACCGTTGTCGAGTAGTCCAGCCACCTTGCGTCGCCAGGCGAAATCCCGCCCCAGCGACAGCACGTGATTCAGGAAATCATAAGTCGCCGCGATGCGGTCGAACATCTCCCCTATGCGCGCCCGGGCGGAGTCCAAATCACGCCGCCCGGCAGGAGGGTCCTTGTCCATGCTGCACGCCAATGACGATTAGAGCTTCGACTGCATCGCCGTGGAGAGGTCGACCTTCGCGTCGACCACGGCCTGCTCGATGCACTTCTTCCAGTCGTCGCCGAACTCGTCCTTGTACTTGGGCTTCTCGTAGGCGTAGATGATCGAGCGGGAAGCGTTGATCAATGCGCCGGTGCCGTCGGATTTGCAGAATCGGATGCAGTCCACCGCGTTTGCGCCCTGGGCGCCGTAGCCGGGAACGAGAAACCAGGTCTTGTCGTACTGGGACCGGAGGGCGGCCGTAGCCTCGGGAGCCGTGCCGCCGACAACCATTCCGATGTCGCTGTACCCCTTCTCGCCCATGTACTCGGGTCGCATCCCGATCTCGCCGACGACCTGGGCCATCTTCTCGTACAGGGCCTTCCCCTCGGCGTCCTTGAAGTCCTGAAGGACCCCGGCCGACGGGTTGCTCGTCCGCACGAGCACGAATACGCCCTTGCCCTGGGACGCAGCCATTTTGGCGAACGGCTCGATGCCGTCGGCGCCGGTGTAGCCGTGGATCGTGATCGCGTCGGGAGCCAGCACGTCCTCCAGGCCGGTCAACTCGGAATTCTGCAGGTGAGCGGTGGCGTACATCTCCGCCGTGTGGCCGATGTCGCCGCGTTTCACGTCGCCGATGATCTCCAACCCCAGATCGTCCGCCTCGCTGATGAGGGAATAGTAAGACTCCAGCCCTTCCCAGAGGTATCTCTCGAAGAATGCGATATTGATCTTCACCGCCGGGACAATGGGAGCGACAATCCGCATCGCCTGGGTGCAGAAATCGAAAATGGCGTCAACCGCCGCCGCGGCATCGAATTCGTCGTTCATCTGACGATGGCCCCGGATCGCAGCGGGCAACCGGCTGTAAATGGGATCCAAACCGATCACCAGGGGCGTCTTCTTGGACTGCACAGCGGCCAACAGCCGGTCTGAAAAGTGAGTTGACATATCGGACGAACCTTCCTTTCAACGTATCCCGTAGTCGCAACCGGAGGGCATCACTGCATCACAACTCCTCGAAACTGCCGACAAGTCTCACTTGCCCAAACCCGGCAACAAAACTGCTTGTACCAAACGCTCGGACCACTATAATCACCGCCGGAGTATCGGGCAAGACAGAATTCGCCTATTCAGACTTTTCCGGGAACTTCCAAATGGATTCCCGTCGAGGCGCCTGTGGAAAAATCGAAGAAGTCCAGACGCAAGAAACTCATCCTCTGGCTGTGCATCGATGCGGTCGCGGCGGCGACCGTGATCTTGTTGCTCCTTTACAAGCCCGCTCGCTACCATCCCATGACCCCGCCGGTCGCTGAGGATCCGAACGGTCGGCAGGTGCATCCCTACATCACCCATGACTTGATGCCCACCCTGTATAACAAGGCCCAGGAACAGCAGCCGTTTGAGATGGAACTGCTCGGCCAGAGCCTCAACGAGGCCATCGCACAGACCGGATGGCGGCAGGAATCGGGCGGCATCAGGCTTTCGTCGCCGGCGATCGCGTTTGCGCCGGGACGAGTGATTCTGATGGGCACCGCCGACATCGAGGGGGCGGGATTCGTCGTCACCATCGAGATTGGCCCGCAGATTCTCCCGGATGGCCGTCTCAACCTCGCCGTCAAGAAAGTGTCGATCGGAGCGATGAACCTCACGTGGCCGGCCAAAATGCTGGCCGAAAAGAAGTACCGGGAACAGGTGGACGCCGGCCTCGTCGACACGCAGGACTGGCGCACCAAAATCGCAGCCTCTCTGCTCGCTGGGGAGCCCTTCGATCCGGTCTTTCCCGTCGAAGACAAATGGATTCGACTCGAGAGTTTCGACATCGGCCAGGATAAGGCGACGATTCGGTTCGTCCCGGCCCCTAAGAAGAGCAAGTGACCGGTCCAGACTCGCCCGCCGCCTGGGGTCGGGGTTTCCGGACGATTTGCACGAAAATCGCCAGAGCCACAAAACCGAAGAACGCCACGATCCCGATCCATCGCACCTTGACCCACAAAGTC
>CALMMH010000064.1 GCA_937868145.1 uncultured Phycisphaerales bacterium | reverse complement strand
CTCGACATACTCCATGACGAAGTAGTGGTATCCGCCGGCTTCGCCGACATCGATGGCCTGGACGATGTTGGGGTGGTTGAGCTTGCCGGCGGCCTGCCCTTCCTTGTAGAAGCGTTGGACGTACTCGGGATTCTCGGTGAAACGACGAGGCAGGACTTTGATGGCGACGCTGCGGTTGAGGCTGAGCTGCTTGCCCTTGTAGACGACGGCCATCGCGCCGGCCCCGAGCTTGCCGAGGATCTTGAAGCCGGGAATCTGTGTGGCGGCGGCCTTGCTCTCCTTGACGCTCGCCTTGAGACGTTCCGCCTGGCCGGCCGTGAGGTAGCCAAGCTGGATCATCAGATCCTGGAGCAACAACGGATCGGTCTTGCGGCGTTCCTTGTATTCTTGTATGGCTCGGCGAAGCTCTTCATCCGTGCAGAGCCCCTGATCCACCGCCATCCGCCCGAATAGCGTGTCGTAAGAGGTCTCGGTACTCATTCACACTCCCCTGGAGGCCCCAGGGGCCGCATCCTTTCACTCAGAGGCCCAACGTCAGCACCGGTAGACATACCCGATGAAACCAAAGCCGCCGCGATGGCTATTATGAGGTTATCCGGACTGAAGTCAAACCATTTTTCCATCATTCTTCCGTACACACAGAGTCATTCCACAGAACAATCCTTCGGCGGATTTCTGGCGGGGGTTTATCATTTTTTATACGACGTCCGGAAACGCAAGGTTCCCGCCGGGCACTTTTGAGTTGACCTGAGCGGCCCGTCCGGTACACTATGGCCTTTCACAGAACCGCAATTTAGGCAACAAGAACAGTAGGAGACCATAGGTGGGGTACAACTGCGTAGTGTTGGCCAAGCAGGTGCCGGACACACACAGGATCACCGGCCAAGTCATGAACGACGACGGCACGGTGAACCGCTCGGCGCTGCCGGCCATTTTCAATCCGGAAGACCTCAACGCCCTCGAAGTGGCGTTGCGAATCAAAGACCGCTTCGGCGGCCGGGTCACCGTCATCACGATGGGCCTGCCCGGCGCGACGAAGATTCTGCGGGATGCCCTCTATCGCGGAGCCGACGAGGCCATTCTGGTAACCGACGCCCGAGCTGCCGCCAGCGACACGCTGGCGACCAGCTACATCCTGAGCTGCGCCGTCCGCAAGCTGGACTACGACATCGTCCTGTGCGGCCGCCAGGCCATCGACGGCGACACCGCCCAGGTGGGTCCGCAGCTCGCGGAGAAACTCGGAATCACCCAGATCACCTACGTCGAAGCGATGGAAGCCCTCGAAGGCCGCAAGATCACCGCCCGCCGCAACATCGGCAACGGCTGGCAAGTGGTTCGAGCCCCCCTGCCCGTGCTGTTGACCATCACCGGCGACGCCGGCGAACCCCGCGGGGGCGCCGCTCGGCGGATGATGAGATATAAAAACGCCCGAACCTTGGCCGAGATCGAGCAGAGCGTCAAAGCCGCCAATCCGGCTGCCGACGACGCGACGATCAAGAGCACGGCCAGGAAAGAGGCGGACGCCCTGGCCCAGCGGGGCCTACTGATCCAGCAGTGGGATCTGACCGCTCTGAACGCCGACCTCACCTGGTGCGGCCGCAGCGGCTCGCCCACAAAGGTCCATCGGATCCAGAGCGTCGTCCTGGCCGCCAAGGAGAGCAAGACAATCGCCGCGACGGAAGAAGGCGTCGCCGGGATGATCCACGAGCTGCTCCAGGACAAGATCATCGCATAACATCTTCGTGACCGACGGCGCTGCAAGGCAGGCATGAGCAGGAACGAACCCAAACGCAGATCGAATGTCCGGAGTCTCTCGGGGACTCTGTCCCCGGACCCCTGGCATTTTGCGCTTTGGGCCAGCAGCACGATATTGAGGCAAGGCGATGCCGCCGCACTGACAGCATCGCCTGTGCCACTGGACTGCCACGGCGCTCGGGGTGCTTGCCAGCAGAGCCCTATCCTCCGCAGCAGCACCCATAGATTACCAGGAATCCCCGGAAACGGCAAGGGATATTGGGTATGGGCCATGCCTCCTATTACGGTGCCATTGGCCCAAAGCGAAAAATGCCGGGGGTTTGGGGGCAGAGCCCCCAAGAGTCCGCGAACACAACCAGGATGACATAAGGACGAATATCCGGTAGTATGCTCTCTCACGCGATGGACAGAGAGCTGAAATCGACGACGAAAGGACGACGAGAGATCGAGCATGATTGACGTGAATCGACAAGGAGAAGTGTGGGTGTTCGCCGAGCAGCATGGCGGGCGGCTGGAGGATACGCCGCTGGAGCTGATGAGCAAGGCGAGGCACCTGGCCGATACGTTGCAGGTGAAGATGGCGGCCGTGCTGCTGGGCGACGGCGTTCAGAAGCTGGCCACCAAGCTGGTCAAGTACGGGGCCGACAAGGTCTACCTGGTCGAAAACCCGCTGCTGGGGGCCTACCAGACCAACAGCTACGCCAAGGTCATTCTCGGCCTGATCCACAAGCACAAGCCGCAGGTCGTGCTCTATGGAGCAACCGTGTCGGGCCGGGATTTGGCCCCGCGGATCGCCAGCGCCGCCAAGGCGGGCCTGACCGCCGACTGCACGGATCTCCAGATCGGCGATCATGAGATCACCAAAACCGGCGAGGTGCACAAGAACCTGCTGTTCCAGATCCGACCGGCGTTCGGCGGCAACATCATCGCCACGATCATCAACTTCGACCGCTGGCCGCAGATGGCGACGGTCCGCGAGGGCGTCATGCAGATGCCCACCCCCAAAGCCAAACGCAAAGGCGAAATCATCGCCGAGAGCGTCGCTCTGGCGATGGACGAGCTGCCCATCGAGATCCTCCAGGAACACACGCGGGCCAAGAAGGTCGATCTCAAGGCCGCCCGGATCATCGTCGCCGGCGGCGCAGGCGTCGGCAGCAAAGAGAACTTCAGGCTGGTCTGGGACCTGGCCAACTGCCTCGGGGCCGCCCCCGGCGCGACGCGCGCCGCGGTCGACCTGGGTTTCATCGATCACGACCATCAGATCGGTCAGACCGGGACCACCGTCCGGCCGAGCCTGTACATCGCCATCGGCATCAGCGGCGCGATCCAGCACCAGGCGGGCATGACCGGCAGCCAGAAAATCGTCGCGATCAACAACGATCCCGAGGCGCCGATCTTCAGCGTCGCCCACTACAAGATCCTGGGCGACCTCAACGAGGTCGTGCCTCGAATGATCAGGGCGATCAAAGAAAAGGGCGTTCAATAATTTACGATCTACGATTTACTATTTACGATTTGTTCCCGTCGGACATCCCGTCACGAGTAGACGATGGCAAATAGTAGATAGTCAATGACAGGATAGGGCATGGGAAACTTCTACACGGATAACGACGACATTCGATTCTTGTTCAGGCACATCGACCTGGCGCCGCTGGCCGAGGCGTTCGAAGAGGACTTCCGCTTCGCGAAGGAATTCGACTATGCGCCGGGCAACGTCCAGGACGCGATCCGCAACTACGAGATGGTGCTGGACTCGCTCGGCGAGCTCTGCGCCGACTTCATCGCGCCGCGGGCCGAAACCGTGGACCGCGAGGGCAACACCCTCAACGAGGACGGCTCGGTGACCCGGCCCAAGGGCATCGCCGAGGACATCGAGAAGCTCGCCCAGGCAGAAGTCATGGGCTTCACCCTGCCCCACCGCTTCGGCGGCCTGAACTTCCCGAACCTGATCTACTCGATGGGCAACGAGATCCTGTCGCGGGCCGACGCCTCCCTGAGCAACATCTTCGGCCTTCAGGGCATCGCCGACACGATCAACGCCTTCGCCTCCGAAGAGATCAAACAGAAGTATCTGCCGCTTTTCGCCGAGGG